>CAMZHP010000024.1 GCA_947306845.1 uncultured Prevotellaceae bacterium | reverse complement strand
ACACCGAGTTTGTCCTTGAGCAGACCGCTGGCATCGGGGAACATGCCGAAAATGCCAATGCTGCCGGTAAGGGTGACGGGCTCGGAAACGATCCATTGACTGCCGCAACTGATGTAGTAGCCACCAGAGGCTGCCATGCCGCCCATCGAAACCACCACGGGCTTTTTCTTCTTCAGCAGTTCCATCGAACGCCATATCTGCTCCGAGGCATAAGCACTGCCACCACCGCTGTTCACGCGGAGCACCACGGCTTTCACATTGTCATCCTTGGCCAACTTGTCCAGGTCTTTGCAAACCACCTGAGCATCGATGACATGACCTTGACTCATCAGGCTCTGTCCGCTGCCGTCCACGATATCGCCATAAGCATAGTAAACGGCAATCTCCTCACCATCATCGCCATGCTCGTCCTTCACGGTGGTCATGTCAAAGAGGGTGAGTTGGTTGATGTTGTCATCTTCTTTGATGTTCAATTGCTTTTTCACCAAGCCTTTCACCTCGTCGGTGTAGAGGACACCGTCTATCATTTTTTTCTGGAGCAGTGTCTTCGTGTCAGAGAAGGTGATGAGGTTGTCGGCGTATGCATTGAGCGAGTCAATCGAGATCTTGCGGCTGGCCGATACATCCTTGAGAATGTTTTCCCAAATGCCGTTGATATAAGCCGAAACCTGCTCGCGGTTGGCCTCACTCATGTGGTCCTCGGTGAACATCTCGGGAGCGCTCTTGTAGGTGCCTACCTTGGCGAGTTGCATCTTCACACCGAATTTAGCCATGAGGTCCTTGAAGAACATCGGTTCTGCAGCCAGTCCGTGCCAGTCCAACTGACCTTCGGGGTTGAGATACACCTTGTCTGCCACTGAAGCCAGATAATAGGCTCCCTGTGTGTATGTGTCAGCATAGGCAATGACCCATTTGCCACTCTTGCGGAAGTCTTCCAATGCGCGGCGGATGGCTTTCAGAGAAGCATAGGAATCGGAGGCAAACATGCCGGCTTCGATGTAAATGCCTTTGATGTCTTCATTATCCTTTGCTTTCTTGATGGAACTGAGCACGTCATCAAGACCTATTTGGGAACCGCCTCCCATACCCCATAATTGATTAAGGACATTGTCCTCGGCACGCTCTTCGAGTGATCCGGAGAGATTGAGCACCATGACACTGTTTTTGTCAACGGATTTCACGCTGCTGCCAGATGCCACAATGCCCATGAGGCACATCATGCCGATAAGGCCCATGATGATGCCGAATAACAGAATGCCCACCACAGTGGCGAACACCATCTTGAAGAATTCTTTCATATTATTTGATGTTTTATAATGAATTGCTGTCCGTTAGTCATGTATAAGGCTTATTTTGCTACATGAAACACATCTAAATTTCTGCAAAAATAGATAAAAATATCGACAATACTCGGCTTGCATGGAAAATATTTGCCTTTTTATTGCTCATTGTGTTTCTTTTCCATTATTTTTGCAGAAACGTAAATAATTAATTGGCATGATGAAAAGACTGTTTTGGATTGTTCTGGTGTGTGCTGTGGCAGTGTGCGCCGAAGCGAAGAAAAAAGTGAAGACCTCCGTGTTTCCTGACGGGACACCGATTCCCGCTTGGTTTTCTGATACTTCGCGTGTTGATTTGGCTTCCTTGGGACGCCGGTATGTTGTGACAGAGTATGGTGTGAGCACCGACAGTACCATTGTACAGACAAAGGCTCTGCAGGCTGTCATCGACAAGGCGGCGCAAGAGGGCGGCGGTGTGGTGGTCATTCCACGCGGTACTTTCCTCAGCGGCTCGCTCTTCTTTAAGCAGGGTACTCACTTGCATGTGGCAGAGGGAGGACGGCTGAAAGGCTCCGACCGCATCCGCAACTTCCCTGTGGTCGATACCAGAATGGAGGGACAGTCGCTCAAGTACTTCGCAGCGCTGGTGAATGCAGATGGATTGGATGGCTTCACCATCACCGGACCAGGCACTATCGATGGCAATGGATACAATTACTGGGAGGAGTTCTGGATTCGCAGAGAGTACAACCGCCAGTGCACCAACCTGGAGGCGCTTCGCCCAAGACTGGTCTATATCTCCAACTGCAAGAACGTCACCGTCCAGGATGCAAAACTCATCAACAGTCCGTTTTGGACCAACCACGTTTACCGCAGCGACCACGTGCGTTTCCTCGGATGTTATATCTTTTCGCCTACAACAGGAGTGAAGGCTCCCAGCAGCGATGCCATCGACCTGGATGTGTGCCATGACGTGCTCATCCATGGATGCTATATGAGCGTGAATGATGATGCCGTGGTGCTTAAGGGCGGAAAAGGCACATGGGCTGACCAAGACCCTAACAACGGTCCCAACAGCAACATCATCATCGAGGATTGCACTTACGGACGTGTGCACGGATGTCTCACCCTGGGCAGTGAGTCGCTCTACGACAAGAATGTCATTTTGCGCCGGTGCAGTGTGACGGATGCCAGCCGTGTGCTGTGGCTCAAGATGAGGCCTGACACCCCGCAGCATTACGAGTATGTCACAGTGGAGAACATCAAGGGCCAGTGCTCCAGTTTCCTGGTGGTAAGGCCATGGACTCAGTTCTTCAAACCAGAAGATAGGGAGGATATGCCGCTCTCAACTTGCAACAACATTGTCATGCGCAACATCAATATGGACTGCAAGAACTTCTTCGACGTGGGCAGCTCAGACAAATATCAGCTGAAGGACTTCACTTTCGAGAACATCACGGTGCGTGACCAAAAGAAAGCGTTCGATCCCTCGCTCATCGACAACTGTACGGTGAAAAATGTGAAAATAGACTGATAGTTGGTGATAGAAAGAAGGCATTCAGGGTATCTTTTCTTGTAGAAGAAAGACGTAATGCAAAAAAAGACGATTGCAGGATTTGCCTTGTTGCTGACGATTGCGGCATTGCTCGTTTTTGTCTACATCTCTTTTATGGGAACGGAGTATCTTTTGGAAGGCAATCATCTGGTGGCCATCCCATTGGTGCTCCTGGGAACGGCATTGCTGTCCTATTCCATCTGGGTGATGTGTAAGAGCAAGGCCTCGCGCGACAAGCGCAAGGGGCTGCCCAAGGAGGTGGCTGCCTTCACGATGGCCATCCTTATCCTTCTGGCAGGCAGCATCGCATTCACACAATTTTTGTATGTTTACGACCATCAGCAGCAGCTGAGGGAGACCTTGTTCTCTACGGCCGACGATGTGTCGATGATTGACTCAATGTATAAAGATTACGCGAAGGACCGGGTCAGGGCCTATCGCAATCTGCTGAAGAAAGAAAGGTATCCCAGTGCGAAGCGGACTCGCCTGACAGAGAGTCTGAGAAGGAGGCTGATGCCTGCGGAGTACGATACGATATGCGCAGAAAGACAACGCTGGCTTGCCTCCCTCCATGATGCTGGCGTGTGGAATATCTCCACCCCGCGCAACCTTCACTATATTGTGACGGCAGGACAAGACTGGACCGAACAATACAGCCGTGTGTCGTCCGTCATTTACAAGGGTGAGAAGGCAGAGCCATTCGGATCCGGCAAAACCTTGTTTGAGCCAAGTGAGGAGAACAAAAAGTTCAGCAGGCTCCACCGGCCTGATTTCCGTAGTATGGTGGCCACCGTTGTGTGCTGCCTGTTGATATTGACCACTTACCTGCATGTCAGGCGGCCCAGGAGCCGCTATGCCGGCAATCACCGATAATCATTCCCAAGATGCAGGACGCAATCAAGAAAATCGTTTTCAACCCCTGTGCCTATGGCATGGAAGACATCCGTGGGATGTTGGAGAGGGGAGAGGTATTGCCTGAGGAATTGGAGCGCGTGCTGAGCCGCGATATCATCGGCAGGTTTTTTAGTACGGCAGAAGATGCTCTTCCGTGTGGGGGCGTATGGGATGTGGAAGGCGGCAAGATGGACGATGCCACTCAGGTGGTGATGTGGGGTGTCCCCAATTCCGGAAAGACGATGGCGATAGCATCGCTACTCTCACTTCCGGGTATGCAGGTGATGTTTCCTGAGGTTCCGTCACTGAGAGAGAGAACTGCAAGGATGTTGGACCTGTTCAGAAAGGAGGGCGAATTGCAGCCCATACCCCGTGACGGAGACGCGCCAAAGGAAGTATATCATGCGGTGTACAGGAAAAACTGGTGGGGAAAAGCCTATCCCATCTCTTTCATCGAGGCAACCCTGCCTTCCGACGCTCCAGTGGATGTCGCCATGTATGTGAGAAAGGAAAGTCCGCAGATCCATGTGTTTTGTATCGACTGCCGACAGGACGTGCAGAAACAGGTCAGGCAATTGCTCAATGTGACAGACGGACTGAAGCAGCAGGGCTTTCTAGGACAAACCGATGGCGCCTATGCGCTGGTGACCAAGACCGACTTGATGAATGTGCCGGATGCTTTCATGGACAATGCCGCTCAGACATTGGTGACCAAGGGAATGCCCGACCTCTGGCGCAATATTCAGGACATCTGCTATGACAACCAAATCTACAATGCCCTGCCTATCCCCTTCAGCGTGGGCAGGTTCGTTGTCCGCGACATGGCATACCTTCATGCCGGTGATGCGGAGATATTCCTACGAGAGGCTTTGTTGCCCAAGTGTCAGCCCAGGCGAGGCTTGGTAGGGAAAATGCTGTCGCTGGGCAGGTGGTGGCAGGCTGCCATCCTTGGTGTGTTGCTGGCATTTGCCATCGCCTGGGGTGGCTACAAGGCATTTGAGATGCTCACATCTCCCCCCACAGCTCCTATGCTGCCTTATGATTACAAGACGGCGTTCGCGGGAAAGGAGCAAGAAATGTCAAAAATGAACTACAAGGAGGCTTATGAGCTTTATAGTGAGTTGCGCAAAGACTTGGAGGCAGAGCACTCGCTGCACACTGTGACGGGAGACAATGTCCTCTCACATGAAGACTTCCGCTTCTGTGACTCCACGCTGACCAATGATTTCGCAAGGGTGCTGAATGCCAAATGCAACAGACTGCTGGAGTCAAGCCATTGGAGTGAGGATACGGATGCCCTTCACGAGCTAAGCGGCAGACTGGGCGACCTCTTGGAGCATGATGGCGTGCTGGAGGACAGGGACATCAAGGCATACAAGACCTATATCGATGATTATTTCGGGTATGTGCGGCCTCTGATCAGGAAAAGCAAGGCATGCAAGAAAATCAGGGAAGTGGACTATGTGGAGAACAATTGGCTCCAATGGCGGAAATTCCCATATACCAACGACCTGGATGTGAGGATGGGCATCAGGGATGCTGAGCAAAACGCTTACGAGAGCTGTGCCCGCCACTACAGCAACAAGGTTGACAGCATCATCCGGCTATATCCTGAGGACATGGCTTTCAGCTTGAGCGAATTCTCATACATGGACAGAAACGAGGACATCCGCATAGAGAAACTGGAACCCTATGCCGACAGTGTCGACTCACTGCTGAGGCGTCTCAATGGAAAGGGCGATTCCTTCAACACGGCAAGAAGAATCCTCAGGGAGACACAGAATGCCATTTACGACAATTAATCGAATCATCATGAAGCTGCTATTCAAATTACTCAATAAGCTGAGCTTGTTCAACTATAGGGACTCAAGCAGCCATCTGGCAGATGCGGTGGCTTTCTTCCTCTTGGCTGTTATCATGGCACTATGCTGGATGATGTCTGCCAAGGTGGACCGAAAACTGGTGTTTGCCATTGATGAGTACACTTTGGGGGATGCCAGGACGGTGACATTTGGCGAGAATAGTGACTTCTGCATCAGAAACGTGCCGCATGATTACCTCCGCATCAGTTATGTGCCAGAGTCGTCTGCATTCAGGTGGACGGTGAGTCCGGCACTCAGCGACACCTTGCAGTATTTCAAGATCAACGGCGAGAATCCCAACAAGCACGTCATCCGCGATGATGCGTCACAACAGGTCAACTTGCGGCTGCCGGTCAGCGATGGCGACACTCTAAGAATGTCAATGTCGGGAAAAGATGTGTGGAATGCCTGGAAATCTTTCAAAAACCAGAAAGACGTGATGGCACGTCATCTGGCGGCCTATGTCAAATTGTCTGACGGAAAAGCAAGCCATGAGGACAGCCTGCGTTGCCTCACACAGATGCGACGCGGCAAGGTGAGGTCTTTTTTTGAGCGCAGCAACGACCAGATTGTCTTGGTGATACTCGATGAACTGACGACTCTGATTTCGGACGGGGCCACACAGGGCTACTGCAGGGAAGGAATGATTCCGGCGGATGCCAGGTCAGGACGTGTCAAGGTGCAGTTCTTTGGTTTGGCAGACTGGTGCTATATGGATGGCAACACCAGTGATGGCTATTTTAGGGTCGATGGGGTCAACTATGTGATGAAGCCTTCTGTGAAGCTGACCGAATGGGGGGCAGGGCACGCTACTGTCATTCTGTCGGAGGAGGGATTGAGACTGACTTACCCCAAACCCATCACTTATGTGGAGTCGGTGGATTCTTTGAGAAAGAGAGCCCGTTCAGCCAGCCACATCCTGACCATCAAACAGCGCAACAATGCCTATCCCACCAAGAGCGACCTCTATCTTCCAGCCTTCTCAAGCGCCATCAATTTTGATGTATGCAACATGGAGTTCTTTCACCAGAAAGATTCTGTTTGCGTGAGAGGCAACAACGACCAGGCTCAGTTGGTGGAAAACCCATCCAGCATTATTCCTGCGCTGGGGAAAGTGACCCTTCATTCGGGAAAGGACACCTTGGAGTGCAGGGTGGGATATGTCGATGGGCGGTTTGTCTTTAGTTACCTATGGTTGCCACTCACCGTCTTCCTGGTTCTGCTGACCATGGTATGGCTCAGGAGTGGTCCCGTGTATGTGCGAGATACCACTACGCTCTATAATCCCAGGCAAATCGGCCGCTACAGGTCTTATCTCTCTTCGCTGATGGTCATCTGTCTGGCCTATTGTACCTGCAAGTCGCTCATCGCTCTCAAGTTGAGTTACTCCTATCCTTATTTTGAAAAGATCACAGCCATCACTCCCGTGGCCACGGCTTTGCTGATGCTGCTCTTTTTCAGTCTGGCGATGCTGATCAATACTCCGCTCCGGCATTTCGCCACCCAAAGAAACCCTCTGCGTAGGGTGTGGCATGGGTTGGTGTGTGTGTTGCTCTGGGCGGGTCTGGGTTATGTGTTCTTCAGAGTGGCAGACCGGCAAGTGAGCCAAGGCGTCATCAACTCTTATTTCCATGAGGAGGTCTTCAGCATGAAGCCGTGGAAATGGCTGACCGAATATGGCATCAACGATACCCATCGCTCGGTGGTCTATGCCTTGCTTTTTGTCGAGGGACTGGTGCTTGTCTTGTGGCTGGTGGCGGATGTGCTGTGGCCGGCATTAGGAGGCAAATCCGGCGTCTTTGGAAAATCCAAACTTTCAGAATGGTGTGAGAAGGCAGAGTGGTCATGGCTGGAGAAAAGTGAGCAAGCCAGTGGGAAAATCGTTGGTGGATGGAAGAAAATGACCAAGGGCTATCCTACAAGAAAGATTCTGGCGGCCTTCGTGTTGTTGCTTTCGGCTATCGTTCAGATGAAGGTGGGATTCAGTCTGTTTCTGTTGTTGATTTCCTTGGCGGTGGTTGCCATTGTCTTTTCCGCCCAGTTTGTGTGCGATGCTTTCCTTGCTGCCCTGAAAAGCCTGTTTCCAGGCCATCTCCTGTTGTTTGTCCTGCTCTACGCCATCGGCAAGCTCTCGGGTAACTTCGGCACTGCCTTTATCACCTTGGTTGTCATTCTGGGCATGACGCGTGCACTCTCCAGTGTGAGAATGTATGAGGGCGACATGCCGAGACACACCGTCTTCTGCCAAATGCTGTTCATCTCTGTGGCATATATCGCGGCTGCCATGGTGGGCGACCATGGTTATATGACCAATTATCTGGGCTTTGTGATGTGCCTCGTCTGCTTTTTCTTTCTCATGGAGCGGAAGGCGGCATATAAGGGAAAAGAGTATCATCTGGCAAAGAAAGAGAAAAACTGGGTGAACGGTTCTCTGCTGGTCCTGGTCATCCTCTTGGTAGGCATGCCCTTCATCTGCAGTCATCTGTTCCGTCCTGATCAAGTCAACTATGACCGTTTTGCACGCCGCGTGATGCTCTATTCCAACTTTGAGGAGCTGGAGCGCAGCGGATACCGTTACAGCGAGAGCGATGCGGAGTTCATGGTCATCATGAGCCATTACATGAGGCCTGGAGAAGGGCGTGACCCGCTGTCCAACGACAACCATTTCCTGCATACCTCGGTCAGTTCGGGACAGTCGCCTGTCGTGCTCAACGACATGAGTATGCCTGCCGCTTTCTTCGGCTCGTATGGCATTTATCTCACGACAGCGGTCTTCTTCCTGTTGCTCTTTGTGGTGATGTGGCAGGTGATGCAGTTCAGTCTCTCATTTTTTGACAATGACGCACGGCTCACCAAGGCGATGCAGTGGCGCTTGCTGGCCATGATGATGTGGGTGGGAACCAGTTTTTACATCTATCTGTCTTATGTGGGACGTCTGCCCTTCACGGGGCGTCTTGTGCCAGGATTCGGCGTGGACGCTGTCGGCGAGGCTTTGGAGACAGCCATCCTGTTGGCTTTCATGGCGGCAATCACCTGCCGTGAGAAGAGCCGTGGAAGAGCATGGTATTGATGGTTGGAATGATCGTGTTTTAAGAAATCAATGAAATGAAGTTATGAGTATCATCGACAAATTGGGGTATCAATTCTCCACAGTGCATCTCAAGCATGTGTGCAAGAAGTTGGGCTATTTCTGGAGATATAGTGTGAGGAACAAGAAGCATATCCGTCTGGCGGTGGTGGGTACCACGTCAAGCGGAAAGAGTTTCCTGCTGCAGGATATCCTGACATCGCTGAAAAGCATGGCGGGTATTTTCAATCCCTTGGAAACAACACTCCAGCATTATAAGGACTTTGGCAACTACTCACCTGATGAGGGTGGAGGCGAAGGCGGTACACCACTCTATGCGTGCAGGCAGAGCAACCATTACGGCTCCTCTGTCAAGCACAACAACAATGTGGGAGACCGATATGACATGGACTTTCTCAATATCCCCGGAGAGATCTTCGCCACACCCAGGACAGGGATGTCACGCCTGAAGGCTTATACCAACCTGCGAGACCAACTGCGAAGGACAGGGAGGGCTTTCACTGCTACACTTTGGATGGCTGACACAGGTGAGCAGGTGTGGATGGTAGAGCCAGTGTCGGGTTCCTATCCCACTACCGCTGACCGAGTGGCTGCCTCACCCACCAATCCCAAAACATTGGTCACGTCGTTCAAGACATGGGAGCAGATCTACTCAGATTTGAACGTGAGGCACTTCAAGCCTGTCAGAGGCTCTGCTTCAAGAATCAGCGGCTCCTCACTACTCAGACACTTCTTTGAATATGACACCGACTCTGCCATCAGGAGCATCCAGGAATGGATACGCTCGAATTCGGTTGCAGACCTGGGCTTTGATGCTCAGGATTTCGAGGCCAACGCCTACGATAGAGGCTTTGTCTTCTTCCATTATTGTTCCATGGCCACCGATATCGTGATATGCGACCGTATCTTTACCAGTGACCAGCCATCTGACGAGATGTCATTTGGCGACCTGACCAAGGGCCTTGACTCATTCATCGATGATTGCAGCGAGAGTGAGCAACTGCATGTCTATCTCGCATTCCGCAATGTGGACTTCATCATGTATCCTCGGGAGAAAAGCTACCAGGAACTCAACAGGCAGACCCTGTGCGACATGTCACCTGACAAGCGCCGCAATGCCATCTACTCGCTTTTCGCTTACGCCATGCAGCACTATCTGGATGGCAGCCTGGCTATAGGCCGCGAGGACCTGTCGGACTTCATCGGCATGCCACCGGAGAAAATTGCAGAGGGGGAAGTTGCAGAATCCATTACCCCAGAAAACATGACGGCCGACGCCGACCAGCTCGCCCATGCGCTGCTGGACGTGACGGGTGGAAGCGGCTATCTCAAAAAAGACACACCCGACCTCCGTGCGCATATCAACAGCCGGTTGGGTGGGGATGACGGCCACGCATTCCGCATGTTGCTGAAAAAAACCAAGATGAGGGCGGGGAATACCACCAGCGCCGTGGAAAAAATTGTCCCTCATGTGTATTTCTCATGCACACCCATCACGAGCGAGTATGACATCTATCAAAACTTCAACCTTGAGGATGGCAGGCCGGCACCCGATTTTGAAAAAGCCATCAACGGCAAGAAATATCGCTTCCATTTGCAGAACTCCAATGTCTGCTTCGGCAGCTATCAGCTGGCGATGGACATCCTCTCGCAGCACCAGCTAGGCAATTTCATGGTGGGCGACCTGCTGAGAATCATGCAAGGGAACGTGTAATCAAATCGGCAATGATGACAGGTATTACAAACCGTCTCCGCATCGCTGTCGTCGGCGAGAGAGCAAGTGGCAAAAGCTATTTGCTCTACGACCTCATCCATGCCTTCGGATTGCTCGGATATGTGCCTGAGGAACTGCCCCTGAGCTATCCTTATAGCAGCTTCGGAACCTATTTCTATGATACGTTCAACAGCGAGACAGGGGGGATGAGGGGCACGGAGCGCTATGCGTGCAGGCCAGACAACCACTATGGGGCCTGGCTGTCGCGAAGCACATTAGGCAGAAGACTGGAGGTGGACTTTCTCAACATTCCTGGTGAGGTGTTTGACCTGAGCCACGACAGGATGAGCATGTTCTTCAATCTGAAACAGATGATAGAGAGAAGACCCAAGGGACTCTTCCTCTTGTCGGTATGGAGGAATCCTGCTGGACACGAAGAGCGGCTGATAGTGCACAACAACATCGATTTGATGAATGGGACCAGTATCAGGGCCAGCAGTCAGCAGCGCTTCGGCAATTATCTTAACTGGAGTCACCTGCGCTGCCTTCTCCAAGAGGGACGCTACAAGGAGGTGAACCGCAAGCCTGTCAGCGGTCATTACCTGATACAGCATCTCACAGAGTTGCAAACAGACTCTGTGTTGCTTACCATAGAGGATTGCTGGGAGAACCTCACTTCCCTGCAAATGGTGTCATTGGAAGACTATCGGGCGGGACAAGTGCTCTTCTATTTCTATCCGCTCATCTATTGCCAGCAGGCCACAGACCTGATTGTCTGTGACAATCTGATGCAGGACAACAACGTTGGCAATCTGGCAGAGAGTGTCGCGGAGTTCATGAAGGAGAACTCAGGCCACCAGCCTCATGCCTACCTGGCTTTCAGAGGGGCTGACGGATTGCTGGGAAGAATGGCTCCTGCTTCTAGAAATGTACGGACTGGGCAGAATGCCTCTGGCCATGCTGAGGTACGCAACACGCTCTACGAATGGATGATGCAGGAAGTGATCAGGCAGATGAGAGACAATGGCGGCACGTCGGACGCCTCTCTTCCCGAAGACTGGCCGCTTCATATCCGCCAAAGTCTTGGCGATGGGGTGGGGCAGGGTTTCTGGCACTTGCTCAACGCGTCGGTGGAGAGTGGCCTGGCCGCAAGGCTTCGCTCCAAATTCAGCGACCGGATCAATGTCTATGAACTGACACAGCAACCAGGATGGCGGCTTCCGCCGCATGTCTATTTCACAGCGACACCCATTGATGACTCCTGCCGCATTTACATCAACGACCCCGACGATATCACTCGTTTCTATCATGACGAGGACGGACGGGTGAGATCGTTCACTGCAGAGGTCAACAGCGGGCGCATCGGCCATCTGTGCCTGGGTGCTTATCAGTTGCTCACCGATATCCTTCTGCAAAATGGCATACGCTCTGAGGGAATGCATCACCGGGGAGAGCATCTGCAATACATACAAAGTAAATTGTAAACGAAACGTTAATATATTATGGTCGAGAATATCAACATCGCAAAGTTTGCCTCTGGCTCATGGCCAGATAACATAGGCGATACCACGCTCTTCTACTCGGCGGGTTACACACGACATGCCAGCGATGTGAGCGGACTGTTCCTTGACAATCCTCCTGTGCTGTCCCCCAGGCATGCCAGTCTGGTGTGGCGGTACAACAGGGATGTTGACAGGTACATACTCATCCATGTGCAGGGCTCGCATGTGGTGAGCAAGGCACTGGGGCGTATCTACCCTTTCCGCGCCGGTTATGAGGTGAGCCGTGATGACATGAACAAAATAGGATTCTGTCTCACCTCGCTTTTTCAGACCATGCCCCGTATCCAAAAGATGCCGGAGGGAAGGGTGGATGCTGGCGCTGCCATCAATGTCGGACAGCCGCAGTCGACGCCAGCGGCTCAGGCTTTGGCGAGCCATATCAAGGCAGCCCTGCTGCATGGAGCACCTTTGTATATCGCGCTCGATGTCGTAGAAGATGAATATTTCGGCGACGGTGTGTTCGTGGGCCATCTGCAGACTTTGACCGCTGCCGTCGAGAACCTGCCCATGAGGCTTCGCAGATATGCCACCTTTGGCTACTGTGTGGACGAGCATTACAGCGATGTGCTTGACGGAGTGCCTGTCGTGGTCTATGACAAAGCCAGCAGAATGCAAATTCCTCAGAATGCTGTCGCCATGACGTGGGGGGAGGCCACCACGCAACATGCCAGGATAGACAAAAACGAGGAAAGTTTGCTGCTCCGCATACAATTGCCGGGAGAGCATGAGCCTCTGATGGATTACGGCCAATTGCAAAGAGCCTTTAAGGTGGGCGCTTTGTCAACGGAGCAGTTGCGTGGCAGCGACTGGTCCATCTGGCGGATGCTGGGCAACAGCTTTGTCCAACTAGGCACCGGTGGATGGAAAATGTTCAGAGACTATTATGCCAAGATGGACGGTGAGTCACAGCAGGTGTATGCCAAAGCAATGAGCAATGCCTCGCTTGGATGGACGATGGAGGGTTTCCATGAGGATGTGTTCAATTTGATGCATTACGATGAGAACAGCGTCGCGCAGTTGCAGGAAAAGGCACTGCCAGGCTATCTTTATGAGGGACGCCACTCGTTTCTGTTTAAAAAAGGACTCAGCCAAGAGCAGCGTGAACGGCTTGACGGGCGATTTCTGAGAGCTTTGAGACTGGGTGACGCCCAGTCTGTCATCAACTGGTATGGAATTTTCGAGAAACTGGGCTGCATCAAGAACAAAGGGGTGACGGCGGCTTTCGGAGAATTGTTTGGCACTTTGGTGGTTCCCGAGTTGAAATCGATGCGGAAGATTGTCGAGTGCATGAGGAAATATCCTTTCATTCCCACCGAGTATTTTCAACCGCCCAAGCAGGTGTCGGTACCCGAGGGACTAGGAAGCCTGAAACCTGCTTATCGGGAAATGATAGAATCATGGTTGCGCGATGCTGCTTCAGCCTATTCATTTGTTGATGCCAGGGCGGTGATGGCGGCTTTCGGAAGGATGCTGGCATCGAAGTCCAGGGACAAGTCGCCGGAAAGCGTGGCATTGAAGCAGATGAGGGAAGATGAACTCTATGCGCTGTTGTCGAAGGGAAACGAAATCCAGCGGTTTGACAGTTGCGAGGACGTGCTGAGTGTAGTACGCGTCCTGCCCAAGGACTGGGATGATTTTGTGAGAGAGACATTGCTCCCTGCTGTGCAGCATACCATATTCGGAGGCAAGAGGAACGAGGCCTATAGGCCATTGCTCAGCAAGGAGCAGTTGCTGGATGTGCATGAGTGGCCTCGCATCGCGGCTATCCGGAAAAACTGTCCGCTGGTTTACAAGGTGGTCAGTGAACGCCTTCAAACCTATTTCGGACAAACGGCAGCAAGGGGTCTGGGCAGCGATATCAAAACCCATTTCATCAATGCTGCCTCGCTCAAAAAGGAGAAAAAAGCCCCTCAGGACAGCAGTTCTGCCGTCAGATACAAGAACAATGCGGAGGGAGCTTATCCTATCATCAGTTTATTCATATCGACCATCAAGAAAAGCAATACAAAAATGTCAAAAGAGTTGGATCATTTGTTCCGTGACCTGAAAGGAACACACAATTGGAAGAGGATCAGGTTGGTGGCATGGGTATGCACCGCCATCATTTGTGCCCTGGGTGGACTGGCGGCAGGGAAATTCCTGTTCACCAGTGAGAAGCCATCACCAACAAGTGGCGTGTCCATCGTTTGGGAGGGCAACCAGCAGCACAACCTGATGCAACAGCTGGCTTATGTGGCCGACTGGGACAGTGTCAGCATGGTGAAGGTGGATTCGCTGGAGATGGCACATCTGGCTTTCAGCAAGACGGCCAACCTGCTTCCGCTCAGCAAGGTGTTCTACAAGATGAATGGTATTGAGAATGCCGACACAGCCTTAGTAAGAGCACTCACGCTGAATGAGAAGGGGGAACAAACGGGAAAAACCGACACGCTTGTCGTCACGTTGGAAAAGCCGCTGCTTGAAAGCGTGTGCGACAAGAAATACCGCATTCAGAATGTCAGTGTCAAGGATTGTTCGATAGACATCCCCAATACTGCGTTGATGGCCAATGACTCGCTGTCACAGAGTACGCTTGATGCCAAGTATTATTTTGCAGTGGTAAGATACCTGGCCAAAAAATTGCCTGCAAATCTGAGCATCGCTTATTGAAACAGACTTGTTTGCATTCAGAATCCAAGAATATGGAAGAACCAAGAATCGACCCACAGCTCCACAAGGACAGGCAGGTCATGCTCAGACCTTTCCTGGTGGCAGGGATCCCGGTGCTCATCCTGTTGCTCGCCTTCATCTTTTCTTTCCTCCAGGGACTCACACCCCTGGGCAGGGCAAGCCGTGAGAGCCTATATGACCCGTCTTCAAAAGTGGAAGATGATGAGGGGTTTGTGGGCAAGGCCAACTTGTTGCTGAGCGAGTTGGTGGCTGATGTCAATAGCTCGGTGAATGCCACTTGTCTCGACAGCCTCAACAAGCGTTACCCTGCTCTGGAGTTTGCCTTGCCTTACGGCGAGGCCCACAAACCATATATCGAGGCTTCCGACCTTCGCTTGGTGGCCATTCATCCGGAGCGTATCAAGAGCGAATCACTCCGACAATTCTTTTACAATAGTCGCCTGCCTCAGTTGTTGCAGCGACAGGGGGAACAACTCGACGAGACATTCTTCAGAATCATTTGCAGTGGCGCAAACACAAGAGAGAATCACGTTCGTCCTATTGAGGTGAAGGCGGTCAAACTGTTGCCCTCCATGTTCAAGGTGGCGTTGGCAAAAAATCCATGGACAGGCATCGTGACGGGTGCACCCAACTGTCTGTTCAATGACAGTGACGTCGTATTCCTCACATACGGAAACAGTGTGCTGCCGCTGCACCATGAGAGTAGGCTCACCCGTGACAACCCGTTGCATTTCCATGCTGTCATGAGAGAAGGCACACTCAAGGGCGTCAGAGGTGATATCAATTACTATGACTATTATCTGAGAGCTTTCAAGAGCGGAGAGCCACACAGTATCAACATTGATCTCCGGGAGCAGGAGAATGGCACAGCAAGAGCAGACTTCATGCTTAGTTATTCCCATGACTCATTGCTCATCTCGCACAGCACCGATCTCATGGTCATCAGAGAGGGAAAGGCAAAAATGTATAAAAGGCCGGAAACAGGGGCACAGCGCCCCTCTATCCTTCCCTTTGTGGATGGCATGAAGTTGCTGGTGTATGACGAAGATGCCAGAAAACTCGGTGAGTTCGTCATCCAGAGGCAAGATCCTTCCCGCATGTTATCGTGCCTGGTGCAGTCGAACATGGGGCAGAGCCGCTTCTTCATCGATCCCTCCCAGACCGACCTTTTCACCCAGCAGATGCTGAGGGGACTCTCACGGCATCTCTCCAATCGGGACAACGTGCCCAGGGTTGACCTGTCCATCGACCCGCTGCTCTCCAAGGAATTTGAGCAGGAAGCCAAAGACTATGTGCATCAGATGCAACAAACCATAAGGAGTGGCAAGCCAGCCCGACAGACCCGCGAGCAATATGACATGTCGGTGACGGTGATGGATATCTCTACCGGGCAGGTGCTGGCGACTCCCTTCTATACCACTTTGTTCGACTATGACGACTATCCCGAGACCATGAAGATGACGGTGCGCAACACGTCGTTGTCAAGAAGGTCTGTGGGGTCTGTGTTTAAACCTCTTGTGGCTTTGCCTGCCGTCCTCTCCAACCCCAACCTATTGGACTTGAACACAGCAAGTCCACATCGTTATCATTGGGACGGAACCTCGGGTGATGTGGATTTCTTTGGAAGGAGAACTCATGTGTGGGCGAAAAAATCATCCAGTCATTGGGGTGGGTGCGACTTTACTACCTTCCTTTCGAGGTCGGATGATGTCTATCCGGTGGCACTGGCTGCGCTGGCCATGACCAATGAGAGGTTGGATGCTGCCACGACGACATTGCCCGTGGATGGCAGCAACAACTTCTTCACGCTGAGCAATGACCGGAACCACTATCTCATGTTCAGAAGGGCGGAGGACGCTCAGAACATCAATCAACGTAACCGTTATTTTACAGATTGGCTGTCGTATGTTTACAACACCAATTACGACAAAGGCTATGTCAACGATCTCAATTTGTTTAAGGGATTGTTCGTCAATGACTCATTAGATAATGAGCAGAAACATTTCGGGCTGGATGAGATCACACCAGAATGTACGGACCTGAGGCTCGACCGCTTCTATGACGGAGATGAATTCCATCAGCGGTTGGTGCCATGGACACTGGGTCAGGGCGACAATATGTGGAACTGCATCAAGGTGGCTGAGGCATGGTGCCGCATGATTGGCAAGCGGCAGGTATGCGCCTCGTTCATTAAGCAGCGTGGCGACTCTCTGCCCTCGCTTATCCAGGCTGGTCCCAATTACCCTGGAAGTGTGTTCGGAGAAAGGTCTGTCAACCAGATCAACAGCACTTGGAACACCTTCCTTGCCAAACTACATGACGCACAACAGAATGGTGGCCTGCTTTCTCCCATGCGCAACAGGGTGGTGGAACTTAATCAGAGCGAACACACACACCTGACGCTGTTCTCCAAAACGGGAACGCCCGATTCCTATATCAGGTATGAGTTCCCGATGCTGGGTGGCAACAATCGGTATGTGGACATCGGCATGTATACTTTTGCACTGATGGACAATGAACAATATGCCAACAATGTGGTGAACAACCGACCTGCCAAGGGCATCGTGTGCGTGGTGCGCATCACCCGGTCGTATCAGTGCAACCATTGCAGGCCGGGCAAGCAGTGCAGAGTGTGCGAAGGTTACTCGGGCCTTCAGTCATCGCATGCTCGCAACTTCTTCAGCAATTCCGCCGATCGCCTCAGAAAACTGTATGACATGACAAGAAATTATTACTGATACACAAAACCGCCCCTGCATCACGAGATGCAGGGGCGGTTTTGTGTATGCGTTCATCGAGACTAAAAGAGTGAGAATTTATAGCCGAGGGTGAACTGGAATGTGCTGTGCATGATGCATTAACAAAGAGGATTTTTTTCCGACTGATACCACTCAATGAATCGCTGGATGCCCTCGTGGAGGCGGACTTGTGGCTTGTAGCCAATCTCTGACTCCAAACGTGTGGTGTCGGCATTGGTCATGTAGACATCGCCAGGCTGCATGGGCTTCATGATCTTGACGGCCTCGGTGCCCAATGCTTGCTCTATCTCGCTGATGAAGTCCATCAGGCGTACGGGGTTGGAGCAACCGATATTGTAAACCCTGAAGGGCACGCCGTTGTCGCATCGCTCAGCCACAGGAGGCTTGTCAAGGCAGAGGATGGAACCTGCGGCAATGTCATCAATGTAGGTGAAGTCGCGGATCATGTCGCCGTTGTTGAACACGTTGATGGGCTTGCCCTGGGAGATGGCGCTGGCAAAGAGCATCGGAGCCATGTCAGGACGACCCCATGGTCCATAGACGGTGAAGTAGCGCAGGCCGGTGGCAGGGATGCCGTAAAGTTTGCTGTAACTGTGCGCCATCAGTTCGTTGGACTTCTTGCTTGCCGCATAAAGACTCACCGGCGCGTCCACCTTGTCTTCCTCTGAGAAGGGAGCCTTGGAGTTGAGGCCATAGACCGAACTCGATGAGGCGAAGAGCAGATGCTGTACAGGGTTGTTGCGGCATGCTTCGAGGATGTTGAGAAAACCCACGAGGTTGCTGGTCAGATAGGCGTAGGGGTTGGTGATGGAATAGCGCACACCTGCTTGCGCGGCAAGGTTGACAACCTTGTCGAAATGCTCGGAGGCAAAGAGCGTGTCGAGCGCTTCCTTCTCTTCGAGGCCCATGCGGATGAAGCGAAAATTGCCATGCACTGTGCTCTCCATTATCGTATGCCAGGGCAGGTCACATGAATCATCGGCCGCTATGCCCAGTTCACGCAGTCGGCCCGCTTTCAGCCGCACGTCGTAATAGTCATTGATGTTGTCAAGTCCTACCACCTCGTCACCTCTGAGTGCCAGCAGGTGGCAGATTTTGGAACCGATGAATCCTGCGGCTCCGGTTACCAGTATTTTCATATAGTTGGGTCAAGTTGTAAGAGAGCGGACCTTCAGGCCCGCTCTCTTGGGATGTTGGTCAGTGATTCTGATTACTTTTTCTTGAGCAAGTCGCGGATCTCACCGAGCAGTTTCTCCTCAGCAGAGGGCTCGGGTGCAGGTGCGGGCTCCTCTTCCTTCTTGGCGGTCAGTTTGTTCATCGCCTTGATCATGAGGAAAATACAGAATGCCACAATCAGGAAGTCTACGATGTTCTGGATGAACACGCCATACTTCAGGGTGGCTGCTGTCTCGCCCTCGCCAAACTTGCAAACCAGACTGGTAAAGTCCACATTGCCGGTCACGACACCTACAAGAGGCATGAGGATGTCGTCAACGAGCGAGCTGACAATCTTACCAAAGGCACCGCCGATGATTACACCGACTGCCATGTCCATCACGTTGCCCTTCATGGCAAACTC
>CAMZHP010000023.1 GCA_947306845.1 uncultured Prevotellaceae bacterium | reverse complement strand
CGCAGCGAGGTGGAAGCCCGCTCCATGGATATGCAGCGCCATCAGATAGCCATCGCGCCAGCCAAGCGTGAGCTCAAGTTGGGTGATGACGCTGATGATTCGGCAGAGGATGGAGTACCATTGGACTATGACAGAACAGTGTTTGGTCTCCAACCCGACCTGACCTATAATCTTGACGAGTACCGCCAGTTTTTCACCATCAGGGAGGTCTTGATTGAATATGTAAGATGCGTCAAAAAAGCGAGAATCGAGGGCGTACAGTATCTGACAGTCCGCAAGGGGGATGAGCTATACAACAACGCATTGCCGACATTGGTACTGATTGACGGCATGCCTGTCTTTGATGTGGAGCGGCTTCTGAACTATGATGCCCGCCGTATTCATTACATCAACATCTACGGTGACAAATTTACCTTTGGCAATAGGGTGTACAATGGCATTCTGTCCTTTATCACGCGTTCCGGACGGCTCACCAACTACCCCACCGAACCCAACGTCCAGTATCTGGTTTACGATTTCCCTGAATAAGGGAAGGGTCACACCACTTCCATGCGCTTGCGCACCCTCATGGGATGGCGGCAGGAGACGATGAGACGCTCCAGTGAGAGGAGGATTTCATCGGCCTCGGCGCGGCACGACGGCTCACGCTCCGGCAGCGCCATGCTCAGCCACGTGGCCAGGATGTCTTTGGTCAGATAGGCCGTCAGAGAAGTACAGAACGATTGCCTAAGCACATCTCCCTGGCCCTCCCCAAAAACCTCTCCCCGACCCTCCCCAAAGGGGAGAGGAAGAACCCCACCCCGACCCTCCCCAAAGGGGAGGGAGGGTCTCATAAGGGATGCACGGAAACCATTCACATCATAATGTGCTGACAACACAAAGCCGTTTTCTCTACGCAGGTGGAGACGGAGGAAGGAAAGGAGATTTGCACAACTCTTTTTCCACATAGGGATGAGGATTTCTTCATCCGCCTCTACAATGGGCACGGTGTCACACAACGCATCGGCATCCGCCCTTTT
Source organism: uncultured Prevotellaceae bacterium (assembly GCA_947306845.1). The sequence goes on along the minus strand of CAMZHP010000023.1, from coordinate 18,218 downwards.
GACGGCAATGTAGGCCGATTCCATTGCTACAAGCCGAATCACATTCGGTCTCTTGATCTCAATGTGCAGTTTGCTCATATATTTCTGATTTAGTTACAAGACATCTTCAATTGCTTTCAAATAAAGAAAGCTGAATTACTAAGCTGAATTGTTTATTGATGATCGGAGATTGATGCTGGTATTTTGGCTTCCAACGCTGCCACCCGGTGGAGCAGGTCGTTGGGTGAGTCATAGAATTCGCCGTCACCCACCGTTTCCAACAGGTTTGCGACATCCTGCCGTGTCTCTGCGAGCGATGCGCCCATCATACCCACTTCACCGGAAGGGCTAAACTGGTGCTCAAGCATACTGATTCTGCCCTCCAAGTCGTTGAGGGCAGCCATGATGCCTTCAGTCTTCTCGATGGGACAGAAATCGGCGGGCGCCTCTGCCAATGCCCATATCCCAGGAGAGGAACATTGCCACAATTGCAGGGATGCGGCATCGGCCACCAATGCCCAGTCGCCGGGACGTGGTGAGGGGACGACGGCATGGAGAGCCTCAACGCTGATGAAGAGGCCCTTGTCGTGGCTTTGAAGATACCGACATTGCAGCAAGCCCTCGATGCGCAGGTCACCCTTGACGGTGACATGTTGCTGGAAGACGGCATCGCCGCCTACCCTAAGGTTGCCATACAGGTCGAGATCGACCATTCTTCTCATGCCATGGCATGAATGTCTATGATGGGGATACTGATGATTCATGTGTGTATTGTTTTTAGGATTTTCTTTCATTATCGGCTTTGAGACCGTCATCTGCCCGCTCAGGACATGTCACAATGCAGACTGCAGATGGGGTCGGTATGATAGGATTGCATGGTGAGGTGGGCAATACGCGCCACCACGTCATGGTAGAGAGATTCTGGCAGGCGTATCCACCCGTCGGTGACGCGGGGACAGGGCACATACTGTGCCTGGATCAGCCTCACCGATGGTCCTGCCATCGAGGAATATAGTTCGACGACCTTGCCTGCCGGAGAGGCGGTGACGACTGCCACCGGGCGTGCCGGATTGCCCCTCACACCGGCGAAGGGACTCGACTGCCATCGGCTGGAGGGGTCGTCATCGGTGATGATGCGTGCCGGGCGACGCCAGTCGGAGAGTCTGACAGTGAGTAGCCTGAGAAAGTCTTCCGGTAACGGGAGCATTGCCATTCCCCTTCCAGGGCGGCCCTGCCATGACAACCGTGTGCGGACAGGGCATCCAGGCATGAGCATCTGCGCGGGTGCTTCTGAGACCACCATCCTCGCAGCCAACTCCACTTTCGATCTGATCAGCTCGTCAAGTGAGAGCGTATAGGAGTCGGCGATGGCGATCAACGGCAGGTCCTCACGGTTGTGACCTATCCATACCCTCGTATCGGCGATGATTTGTGACAAACTATAGTTCATGATGTTTGGAAGATGAGATTATTCGGGGTGCGGCTGAGTAAACCTGATGATGACACCGTGGGCCAAGGCCGTGCGCTTGATCTGCTCGATTCGGCGGAGCTGACTACGCGATATACCCCACTGATCAGCTACATAGTCCTTGGCTTCGGAGATAGATGAGAAGGTGAGTGTCTGGGGATTGGCGACGGCGGAGCCGTCGCTTACGGAAAAGCCAGAGGGCACGCACTCTACTGAGCCGTCGCTTACGGATAAGGCGGAGGGCTGGGAGAGGTGGGAAGCCTTGCCGTCGCCAGAGTCCGAGGATGGACTCTGGCTGGCGGTGGAGGTTGTCACTGAAATGAGTGTTCCGAAAAAACGATGCTGCTCAATGCCTTGCTGTAGTTTCAAGTCATCTGTGATGAGCAACGACCCGCCCATCGTATGTGGAGTGAAGGCGACATGGCGGTAGCCGCCATCCATTCTCACATTGATGCACAGCTCGCTTTTGGCGTGATAGGTCTTCATCATGGCTATCCATTTTGAGCGAGTCTCAAACGTGCGTGTGCCTTGGCGTAGCGGAGGTAAAGGCAGCTGATCTCCTGTATGACCACGGCATCGGTGTTGCGCACACCAGCCTTCTTCAGGTCAAGGATATTGCGGCTCCAGCTCAGATGAGTGCGCTTGGTGAGAAACTCTGGGTCGAGGGCAAAAGCGCAGTCGGCCATACCGTTGAGATCGAACAACTCGTCGTGCATGGCAAGAATCTCGCCAAAATCGGTTTCCCAAGACTTGAACTTGAGGTTCCAGATCTCGACGGTGTCTTTCAGGCGGAACTTGTCGCTGTCAATTTTGGAGAGGGCGGCGAGGAACTCAGAGCCACAGAGCAGCACCTTGCGCTTGTTGCCGATGCCAGTACCGACAAAAAGGTCTTTGGAGATGTCCACCAGGTCGTTGTCGGTGATGACGGTCGTTCCTTTCTCCGGACTGTAGGCCCCTACCTCGATGTCTTTGCCAGCCTGCCACCAGATACCCTTGGTGAACCACTGCGACATGCCGTCCTTGACAGAGTGATGCACAACATTCATATCGCCGAAGAGGAAGGAGTTCTCCATGGCGAGACGCATGTCATAGATGCTGTCCTCCTCGAGGTCTGAGAATCCCCAATCCACTTCCTTGGCAGCTATCTTGTCGAGCGTGGATTGCTCAATCTGCGCCATGAAGTTCTGACAATACTGGAGTTCGCTGCTGGGCAGGTTGTTGAACCGTCCTGTCTGGACATCCAGTTCGCCGCACGATTTGCCCATGCGGATGAGCACGGTGCCAGAACTGAGACTGGGGATGCCGATGGGCTGCCCGTTGACCATGTTGCCATTGACAGCATAGACAATAGGCTGCCCTTCAGAAGTCTTGCCGCAGACGCACAGCACAAGGTCGGGTGTGCGTGGGTCATCGATGTCGTAAGCCGAACCTTTGTGGTTGGTGATCGCCTTCTGCCCCACCACGCGGATCGTATCATCGAGAGTGAACATGTCGGGGTCCGCCACCTGTATGGCAGCCGATACGCCACTGGACATCGAGAGATCCTGCGTGAGGATTGTCTTCACGGGACGAGTTCCCACACTGTAGTACTTCACCTCAAAAGACGAAGCCTTGCGTGCTGTGGCATAGCGTGAGATCTGGTCGATGGGAGTCGCCATGGGACGGATGCGCGTGATACGCTCGTCGATGTCGCGCTGATACATGTCAGGGTCAAAGGCCCTGCCAGCCGACTCTGTCATGATGCCGTCGGGGTTGGTGGGATAAAGGGCTGGTGCTCCGGCGGTGGTGTGCGGTTCAGTAGTTCCCTTGTAGAGTTCTGCCCCACCCTTTGTCGATCCGCCATCGGGCAAGGCTGCCATGGCCATGAGCACTCCGCTGTCGGCACCTGCCACAAGGGCTGCACCCTGCAATGCCATCTGAGGAAGATGGCTCAGTACGTTTTTCATCCTGCTTTTCATTTTTCGCATACGTTTCTTTGTTAAGGGTTAATAAATCGTTATCCTGAAAACGATGCAAAGATACGATGCGGAAAAGCGACACGAATGTCATTTTCACCCTGCCGGATGAAAAATGGTCATAAAAAAAGAATAAGGACTTTCGCCCTTATTCTTTTTTTAGAGTATAGGAGTGCTGGAATTTCAGACCTTATGCAGGATGAAGACATCAACGATGTACAGGGCATCGGAAAGGTTCACCTTGCCATCTTTGTTAACATCAGCATTGTTGAAGATGAAATTCGAATTGAGTTTGCCCAGCACATAGTCGACTATGGTCAGCACATCCGTGATATCCACTTTGCCGCTGCCATTGGCATCACCAAGGAGATAGTCGGTCTTGTTGCCAGAAGTGATCTCAACCTTTACATCATCGATGGTGACATGCTGACGGTCGGTAGTGATGAAGTCGATGTCGCTGATAGTGATCTCACTGGTCTTGAATGACTTGTCGGCAGTGAAGGTGAGAAGGAGCAGGTCGCCCTCCGAACCCGAGATGGTGCCAAAGCCCAAATCTAGACCACAAATATTGTAGGCTCTCGTATCGGGATTGCCCACCTTGATCTCTCCCGCAAATCTCTTTGTAGGAGTCACTTCCAGCAGCTTCAGTCCTGATGGCAGCTGCATGGTCATGCTGAATGCGGTGAGGTCGTCATGTGTATTGGTGAGCCTGAGTGCCACCTGCAACGTATCACGATCTGCAATCTTAAAGCCATCCATTCCGATATTCTCAGCCTTTGAGACATTGGCAAGACACATCATTGCCATAACCAAATATATGATTTTCTTTCTCATTGTCGGATCGTTATTTGATGATTACTTTCTTGCCGTTCACAATATAGACGCCCTTGCCCGGACGCTCCACTCGCATGCCGTTGAGATTGTAGATGGCATCGCTATCGCTGTCGCTTTGTTTCAACACCTCGGCGATGTCGGTAGGCATAGCTGCTGCCACATCCTCAAAGAGATAGGTATCACCATCGGAGGTAATCATACGAATATTGGTGACCGTGATGGCCTCGGCATCGGGATTACCTGCCATGATGTTGATCAACGCACCCTCAAAGGCATTGAAGGAATTGCCAGACAGAGAGATGGCCACAAAACGATAGGTATTGGCACCCACCTTATTGTAAACCAGCTGATGTCCGTTCTTGCGTCCTGTGAGCTGAGCCAGTGTCACCTCTGCGCCCTCCGGGAGGGTGAGGTCGAACTGGAAGGCAGAATAGCGTCTGACATTGTCAAGCTGGAGAGAGATGACATTGTTGGGGTCTTTGGTCAGGCTCACCTGCTCATCACCCTCAATGCGCATCTTGGCCACGGAATTGATATTGGGAGCAGCCGAACCGTCAGCCAGCATGTTGAGCAACAGCACGGCATCAGCGACGGTCACCAACTCGTCCTCATCGAAGTCAGCCAAGAACTCATCGAACTCTTCGGCGGGGGTATCAACGATAAACTTCACGATATCGACGGCATCAAGCATGTCTGCCAATCCGTCACCATTGACATCGCAGTTGGGATATTCCTTGATCTCCTTGAACTGTGACCATGGCGAAGCCTTTGAATAGGCCCCCTTCCTGCCCACAGGCACATAGAGGCGGGCGTCCTCGGTGTAAGTGTTGCGGAAAGGATCAGACACCACAGAAAGCGGTGTTGTCCAACCAACCTTGACAGCGCTGAGTGACTCACACTCTGAGAATGCGAAAGCGCCAATGGTTTTTACACTTGCAGGGATATTGAATGCCTTGAGTGACGAACAACCGCTGAATGCTCCGTTGGGGATGGATGTGATGTTCTTGGGAAGACGGACATCCGTAAGCAAGGCAGCACCGCTGAAAGCATACTGTGCCAAGGTCGTCACTGTCTCAGGAATCACATACTCACCTTCCTTCGCACAAGGATAAGCATACAAGGTGGTCTTATTGATGTCGAAGAGCACACCGTCCACAGCGCTGAAACTCTTGTTCTCCGGGTCGACCACAAAGCTCTCCAAGGATGAGCAGTTGTTGAATGGTCCGTTGCCCAACTTGGTCACATTCTTCGGGATGAAGAAAGACTTGAGGCTTGAGCATCCCTGGAAGGCGCCATACGCAATCTCCGTGACGGAGGAAGGAAGTGTGATGGCCTCCAGGCCTGTGCAGTTCTTGAACGCGTTGGTCGAGATGCTGGTCAGTCCGGTGAAGAACTTCAGCTCATTGAACTTTTTGATTTGATCGGAAGCATTGAGCACGAAGACCGTAGAGAGAGTGGTTACAGCCTTGGCTTCTGCCACGGTCAACTGACCATCATTATTGAGGTCCCAGTTGGCAACGCAGATCTGCTTCACAGCATCATCCTCAAACTCAATGACATCATCATCACCGAGATAGAGAGAGATTCTGCCGAAATCTTTCCACACAGGAGCTTTGGCATACAGGTCCTCGGTGCCTTTAGCAACACAAAGCACAGCATTGGCCACGTCCACTCCCTCGAAGATATTGGCAGGTACCTCAAGCGGTGTAGCCCATGCCACAGTGACAGAATCGAGCTTCTCGCATCCGCGGAATGCATTCTCACCGATTTTCTCCACGGTGGCCGGGATGGTCACCGAGGTGATATTCTTGTTCAAGAGGAAGGCATCCTCGTCAATCTCCTTCACAGCGGTTGAGATGGCATAGTCGCCTGTTACGACCTTGCCAGCGGGGAACTGCATCAGGATGGTACCAGTCTTGTCATAGAGCACGCCTGCAGCGGCAGAATAGTAGGCATTGCCTGTCTGCACACTGATGGTGGGAAGATTGGGGCAACCCTTGAAAGCGCCTGTGCCCACCTTGACGATGTTGGCAGGAACAGTCATCTTCGTGATGCCACTGCAGTAAGCAAAAGCACTGTCGCCAATCTCTGTCAAGCCTGCCGGAATGCCCAGCTTACTGAGTGCGGTAGCCTGGAAAGCGGAGTTGCCAAACCTAGTCACACTGTCAGGAATGCTGATGGCACTCAGTTTGGTGTTCTTGAATGCGCTGTCGGCAATCTCTGTGAGCGAAGTGAAGTATTTCAGCTCATTGAACGTAGTGATGGGCTGTCCGGTGAAGACAGTTCCCAAATCGGTGACTGCGGCAGCCTCATCATAGCTCAGCTGGTTGTCGCCGTCCTTATCCCATGCCGTTGCAGCCAGCTGCTTGACCAAAGGATCAGCGAAGGAGATGAGGGTGGCGTCGTATTCCGCCATGTCAGACTCGAGGACGATCTTGAAGAATTTCCATCCCTCGGCTGCCTCATAGAGGCTCTTGGTTCCCTCGGGCACGAAGAGCATGCCGGTAATCTGATCTTCCGAGAGTGTCTCGAAATTGGAGAAGGTATTAGCATCTATCTCCAGTGGAGTAGTCCATGCCACCTGACACCTGACGGCAGCAGGCATTCCTTCAAATGCCTTGGGAGCGATCCTTGTCACATTGGTAGGAATCTTGATGGACTGCAGGTTCTGGCAGTTGCTGAACGCTCCCTCCTCGATGTTCTTAAGTCCTTCTGAGAACTCCATCTTCTGCAAGCCGTTGCACATCTCAAAGGCATACTGTCCGATGGTCTCGATCATGTGAAGTTCAATGGTCTTGAGCTTGGAAGCGCCGCTGAAAGCATAGGGACGGATTTCCTTGACGTAGTCCTTTGTCACCTTGAATGAGGCAGTGGCCTTGGCGGCGGGATAGGCCACCACGGTCGTCGTGTCCTTGGTAAAGAGGATATTGTCGAGAGCGATATAGACCGTGCTTCCAGTTGAGGTGAACTTGGTGAGTGCCTGACAGTTGGCAAAAGCACCATCACCAATCGATGTGATGTACTTGCTGGCATTGAATGACTTGATGCCACCGCATCCATAGAAAGCCTTCTCTCCGATAGTGGTCACATATCTGGAAAGTGCAGGCAGCGTGAATACCGAGCATCCCTCAAACGCACTCTTTCCAATGCTTGTGACAGAATTGGGGAATGCGATGGTCTGCAGTGAGACACATCCTATAAAGGCGGAGTCGGGAATCTCAGTAATGGCAGTGAAGTCGGCCAATTCCTTAAACGTGGTGATGTCGGGGTTTTCCCTGAACAGGTTGCCGATTTCTTTCACCTCGCCAGCCTCAATATAGCTGATTCTGCCATCTTTATTGATATCCCAGTTTTCCAGACAGATCTGCTCTACCACTTCATCCTCGAAGAAGATGAACATCTTGTAGGTACCGACTTTGCCGAATTCCTTCCAAACAGGAGCGACCTTATAAGCCTCTTCAGAACCATTGGGAACACTCAGCGAGTCAGTTGCGAGGTCGATTCCCTCGAAGACATTCTCAGGCACCTCAAGAGGAGCAGCCCAAGGAGCCCTCACCGTCTTGAGGTTGACACAATCGGCGAAAGCCTTCTCACCGATAGAACCGATATTCTCATTGAAGATAACGTCCTTGAGGTTGACAGCTCCACGGAAAGCCTCCGGAGCGATACTCTCCACTTGATCGGGGAAGGTGATGGAGGTGTAACCCAGACTGATGGGGTACTGAACCAATGTGGAATGGTCCTTGGTGAACAATACGCCAGTGGCGCCACCAACAAAGTACTCATTGGCCTCATCCACCTTATAAGCCTTCATGCTGGTGCATCCACCGAAAGCACCACTGGCAATGGATGACACATTGACAGGAATGGTGAACTCGGTCAGACCAGTACAATTGGCAAAGGCACCACGGCCAATCATGGTTACGGTCTCGGGAAGTGTGATTTTGGTGACGGAACAACCGCTGAACGCGCTGTCCTCAACCATGGTCAAGCCCGTAAAATATTTGAACTCATCGAAGGAACCAATCTCAGCCCCTTTGAAGGCATCGCCCAATGAAGTGACGGCCTCAGCCTCATCCAAAGTCACATAGCCATCCTCATCTGCGTCAAAGGCTGCGACACACACGGCACGTGTCTTCGGATCGACAAAGGTGATGATGCGGGCAGCATAGTCGCTGATGGTGCCATTCTCAATGAACTGGAACCAGTTCCAACCTTGGGCTGCGACATACAGGTCCTTCGTGCCTGTGGGAACGAAGAGACGGCCAGTGATCTCACCCTCTTCCAAAGTCTCTGCATTGGAGAATGTGCCATTGCCAATAGAGAGAGGTGTTTCCCAGTCAACCTGCACGCGGATGCCTTTGGCCACTTTGGAGAAAGCCTCTGCGCCAATATTTGCCACATTGCCCGGAATCAAGAGAGTGTACAGGTTGGTACATCCTGAGAAAGCCGATGCGCCAATGTTCTCCACCTTATTAAGGTCTACGTAAGTGAGTTTGGTAGCACCGCTTAAAGCGTAAGGGAGAATCTCCTTCACCGTCTCAGGAATGGTGAGCTGCTGCTGTTTATTGCCACATGCATAAGCCACCAGCTGTGTCTCTGTTGCCTTGTCAAGGATGATTTTTCCACCATCAGCGTGTTTGTACACTGAATTGCTTCCATTGACATAGAAAGAGGTAAGGGAGGTACAGTTGGCAAATGCTCCGACACCGATGGAGCCGATACTTCCAATGACTTGGAAAACCTTCAAGCTTGAGCATCCATCAAAAGCATGTTCACCAATCGTCTTCAGACGTCCGGTCACACTTGTGTTAAATGCAGTGATCTTGGAGCATCCAGCGAAAGCCCTGGCACCTATTGAGGTCAGAGCTGTTTGCCTGGTACTGGGATTGACAGCCAAAGTCAGGTTCTCCAATGAATCGCAACCTTGGAAGGCCGTCTGACCAATGGTCTTGACACTTGGTGGAATAGTAATGGACTTGAGGTTGGAGCACCCCCTGAAGCACGACTGTCCCACCACGGTCACCTGGGTGAATGAGCGGAACTCATCGAAGCTGGTGATGTTGGTATCACCCACAAAAGCTGCGCCCAAATCAGTGACATCACGGGCCTCACGGTAAGAAAGCTCACCATCGCCGTCCATATCCCAGTTGGATACGCAGATTTCCTTCACAAAGGGATCTGCAAACACCATATTGATGCTCAGGTCGGAATAGGTGCTGACCATCTTGAAGTTTTTCCAAACATCTGCAGCTTTATAGACGGCATCGTAGCCCGAGAGGACGTAGAGGGCCACACCCGATTCTGGGTCTTCCTCCGTGCCTTGCAGGTCGACACCGCTAAAGACAGACTCGTCAATGGGCAAAGGATTCACCCACTGTACTTTCACCGACTTCAGATTGGTGCAGTTCTGAAATGCATACTCGCCAATCGAAGTCACGGTGTTGGGAATCGTGACTGACTGCATGGAGACACAATCAGAGAATGCATCATCACCAATGGCTACCACCTTATAATATATACCATTGTTGAGGACGCGCCAAGAGATGGTGAGATCCTTTGGTCCCAACTCATCCTCATTACCTCCAATGGTGGGGTTGAGGGGGTCGGTCAGCTCACCAAAATAGTTTTTATCCCAGCCCACGACAGAGACCGTCAGTTCTTCATCGCTGATGATGGAGTAGCTGATACCCTCAACCGTGAATCCCGCCGACCACGCCACAGTGGCCAGACAGACTGAAACAAAAGTAAACAGTAATCTTAATCGTCTCATATAAGAAAAATTGGTTGCTAATATCTTATTTTTCTTTATCCCCGTTTTTCTAAAAAATCCCTCCCCGGACCCCTGAAAAAGAAATGGTCAAAGGAGGGATTTAGTGGGGGTAAAGCGTATTACTTCACCACGACTTTCTTGCCGTTGACAATATAGACACCCTTCTTGGTGGTATTGTTCACCTTCACACCAGAGATGGTGTATGTTTCATTGGCGTCATTGCCTGTGAGAGCCTCGCGGATACCAGAGGTGCCCTCAAAGATAAAGCTTTCAACAGTAGCATTTGTGTCCGTGTAGTATGCCTTGTACTGAGGAATCTCAATACCATCCTTGCAGCGGAAGAATCCGATACCGGCATCGCCCATATCTGCGAGGGCAAAAATACTGGTTCCGCTGACCTTCAGAGGAGCGTCTACAGTGCCTTCAAGCACATTGTCCTTATCCTTGGCCACTTCGTCACGGGTGGTGTAGAGATTGTAAGTACCTTCCTTACCCCAGATGATGATAGGCTCGGCTGCTGCGAACTGTTTTGCGCCATCGTTAATCGCCATGTTACCACTCTTTGACAGTCTGCCAGTACCAACCAAAGTGAAATCATTCTTGCTGAAGTCGAGTGCCACAGGCCAATCCAAGGTACCGAATCCACCTTTCGGGAGATTGTATTCGATAGCATAGGTCATCTCACTAGCTTTGGGGAAATCAGCGACTTCACTTTCACTGGCTGCAGTAGTGAATACCACATGTGCGTCGAAGGACTGTGTCTCGGTATAGCATTTGTCAGTAGCCCTTATCTGGAACAGGAAGAGCGGCTCTGGTTTAGAAGCTTGTTTTGGGAAAGTAAAGCCCTTTGTGTTGTAGAAGACCACATTCAACTCATCCCTTGTAGAGACTCGACCAGGGATTTCCGTATCGGTTGCATCATCATGCTCTGTATACTGATGCCCCTTTCTAAAGAAAGTGTAGTCAGTAGAAGCTTGGAAAGCATCGACTTCTTCTGTATTCTCGATTTCTTCTCCTTCATCAATTTCCGTGGTAATTGAATTGGGAAGAAGTGCTGTTATCCAATAACGATTGTTCGTACCAGGTACTCGATATCTTACCAACTCCAGGTTGTCGGGCAATTCCAAGGTCATCGACAAGCCTTTGTAAGCATCCACGGCAGCGCCTTCGAGCGACACAGTGATAATCTGAGACTGGCCAGCCTTCAGCTCAAAAGAAGCAGGACTGAAAGTCAGCTTCTGGGCAAACGAACTGCCTGCCACAAGCGCAAGAGCAATTCCAAGTAATAATTTCTTCATAGTTGATGATTTTTAATGATTATTATTTTCTTGTATATTTTTCTATCTTCCGAGAATTCTGTCGACCACAGACAGCGCATCGCTGATATCTATTTTGCCGTCGCCATTGACATCAAGCGCACTGGTATAGAGCCTGTTGTTGTCAAGGATATAGTCGACAATGAACAATGTGTCGCTGAGGTCAACGACTCCGCTAAAATCGACATCTCCTTTGATTTTCGGCATGGATTTCACTGTGAATCCGTCGTTGGAACATCCTACACGTGCAGAGGCATTAGTGAAAAACTCCATGTTGACAAGCGACACTGTTCCTCCTTTGAAGGACTCATCGGCAGTCAGCGACAATTTGATGAAAGTATCATTATCTTTTGAGAATGGAATGGCATTGAACGAGGTGGACACCAGCCTGTAGGTGTTGCTGCTCACCAATCCAGCAAAGAGCATCTGTTCCCTGTCTGTCACACGGCTTGTCAGTGAGCAACTTTCTGTATTTAGCTTCAACCCTGCCGGCAACTTCACATCTATCTGAAACGCTATCAGATTAGAGTAGGCTGTATTCATGTAGATGTAACATTCGCGTGTCTCACCTGGGGCGATACCGATATTGAGCGTACTGATAGCCTTTGACTCCACCTTCTGGGCGAAACCAATAACCATGAGCACTGCCAGCAGCCATATTCTTTTGTTCATTCCTTTCTCGATTTGACTGTAAAATACTGCAATCAATTACTTTGGGTCTTTGTTGTCTGAATAAAATATCATCAAGTCTTGCTCCCCCCGTCGTGACGAAAAGCCATGACTTCGGGAAAAACTCTAATTATCAATGTGCAAAATTAGGAAAATAATTTTAAAACACATACATTTCCTCAAAAACTTTTATCCCTTTTCTTTTTTTTTCTTACAGAGAAGCTAAAAAATAACTTTTTTTAACGGTCAAAAAGTCTATTATGCCTTAAAAGGGTCTGTTTTATTGCGGCCCAACAGGATCTATAAGGGAATCTCCTCTTAGCACAGTGGACTTATCAGCAGGAACTGTGGTAGCCGCAGGCATTTCACCTCCAGTGAGACCCACAGAGAGCAACTTGGCATCCTCGAGGTCAACCACTCCGTCGCCATTGAAGTCAGCCTTGCTTTTATTAAAATTGGATCTCGCATTTCCTCTCACATACCTGACAATGTCCACGATGTCGGCCACATTGAACAAACCGTCTCCATTGACATCTAACTCTGTCTGAGAAGCAGATGCCACCAACGCCATCTGAGAAACACGCACTGTATCATTGGCGGCTTCCCCAGAAATACCTGTCATTTCATCCTGTGCATGTGCCAACAAGGATGGAATGAGTATTGCCCACAAAATGGTCAGAATTTTTCTCATTCAATATAAATCATTGAGCATCAGGGTATTTAATGCCCAATCCCATTCAATCGGTTTCTATCTTTTTGATTTTGAGTGCAAAGTTAACACTTTTTCCCGTAATTAGAAGAAAGCTATTTATTAAAAAATGTCAAAACCCCAAAAGGGAAACAATTTGGCGACACTTGTTGTTCATGGTGCAGAGTCATCTTTTTGTTCAATGCACCCTCCACCGGTTTTCTATTACTCAGAATCCCCAAATGGGAACAAGCCATAGAGTTGTGCATCGATACTATCTGTAAGCCGTTGGAAGTCACTGGGATTGCTTTCAAACTTGCAGGTGTCGCCATCGACGATGATGAGCCTGCCCTTATAATCAGCAATCCAGTTTTCGTAGCGGTCATTGAGTCCTTGCAGGTAATCGATACGGATGGACTTCTCGAATTCCCTTCCTCGCTTGGCAATCTGCGCCACCAGATTGGGGATGGTGGAGCGGATGTAGATCATCAGGTCGGGTAGCCCCACCAGTGAGATCATCAGGTCGAAGAGGTCGCTGTAGTTGGCAAAGTCGCGGTCGCTCATCATCCCCATGTCATGCAGGTTGGGAGCGAAGATACGGGCATCCTCAAAGATGGTGCGGTCTTGGATGATATATCCGTCATACTTGGAGATTTCCACTACTTCCTTAAAGCGTTTGTTAAGGAAATAAATCTGCAGGTTGAACGACCATCTTTTCATATCTGCGTAGAAGTCATCGAGATAAGGATTGTTATCTACGGGCTCATACCGAGGTTCCCACCCATATCGTTTGGCGAGCATGCGGGTCAGAGTGGTTTTGCCGCTGCCAATGTTGCCTGCTACTGCTATGTGCATATTTTGTGGATTAGAGTTTTTTTTTCTAGGATTTTCTAGATTCTCTAGATTTTCTAGATTTTCTAGAAGAAGCCGAAGAGATGGGAGTCGATGCTGTTGATGATACCCGCCAAGTCGGCCTTCTTGTGGAGGAAATCGAGTTCATCGACCTCCACAGTAAGCACCTTGCCTGGATAGTGCTCATAGATGAATTCATCATAGAGCTTATTGAGATTCTTCAGATATTCCAGCTGCATCTGCTGCTCATAGTCACGTCCTCGTTTCTGAATGTTCTCTACCAGATGTGGGATGGAGGCCCTCAGGTAAATCATCAGGTCAGGAACACGCACTACCGACATCATCGATTCGAAAAGCTCCATATAGCATTGGAAATCACGGTCGTCGAGGTTACCCATCCTGTGGTTGTTGGCTGTGAAGACATACACCCCCTCAAAGATGCTCCTGTCTTGAATGACAGGTTTTTCCGAACGAGCGATGTCTAGCAGGTCCTTGAAGCGCTGCTTGAGGAAATATACCTCAAGTGCAAACGACCATCTGGGGATGTCCCTGTAATAGTCGTCGAGATAGGGATTGTATTCGACAGACTCAAACTGGGGCGTCCAGCCATAATGACGGGCAAGCAGTTGGGTGAGCGTTGTCTTGCCGCTGCCTATATTTCCTGCAATGACGATGTGCACGGTCGAGAATTAGTGTTAGTTGATGCCAAGGTGTCGCTTTCCCCTGCAAAGATAGCGATTTTCCTGTCAGCACGCAAGCGATACGATTATTTTTTTGTAATTTCGCACCCGATATCTTTGAGGATCATCCATCAAGAGAAATAAACGTCCATGAAGAAGAGCTTTCCTGTCATCGGCATGGCCTGTTCTGCCTGCTCCGCCAACGTGGAGCGCCGCCTGCGCTCCCTCCAGGGTGTGCATGATGCCTCCGTCTCCCTTTCCACCCGCACGGCATTGGTCGACTGGGACGAGAGGGTGATCACTCCTGAGGACATGAAGCGTGAATTGAATGGCATCGGTTTTGATCTCGTCATCGACAATGAGCAGAGCGTGGTGGAGACAGAGCGTCGCGAATATGCCAATCTCCGTCGCAAGGTATTGATATCATGGATGTTTGCTCTGTTGGTGATGGGAATCAGTATGGGCTGGATTCCAGTGGGAAGTCGCGATGTCGCCCACCAAACCGCCCTGATCATCTCGCTCGCCAATCTCATCTACTGTGGAAAAGAATTCTTTATCCGGGCCTTCCGCCAGCTGATCCACCAGACTGCCAGCATGGACACGCTGGTGGCGCTCAGCACCGGCATCACCTTTATCTTTAGCACCGTCAACACATTCGCCGGAGACCGGCTTTGGGGAGCGCGTGGCATCGAGTGGCACACCTACTTTGATGCCTCAGTGATGATCATCACCTTCGTGCTCACTGGCAGGCTGCTGGAACAGCACGCCAGAAAATCGACGGCCAGTGCCATCCGCCAGCTCATGGGCATGGCTCCCAAAACAGCCCGTCTGTACAAAGGAGATTTTTCCGACAAATCAGACGAGACGGGCGAGAAAAAGCCAACCGAGATTTTTGAAGAGGTGCCTATTGCCACCATCCAGCCTGGCGACATCATCGAGGTGATAGCCGGCGGTCGCATCCCTGTCGACGGCAGTGTCAGATGGGCGAGCAGTTTCATGACAACCGACGGTGCGTATGTCGATGAATCGATGATCACTGGCGAACCGTCACCAGTGCTCAAGCAGCAAGGCAGCAACGTGCTAGCCGGCACCATCGTCAGTCAGGGCAAACTGCGCATGAGAGCGCGTAAGACAGGAGAAAACACCGCTTTGGCGCAGATTATCCGCATGGTGGAGCAGGCACAGGGCAGCAAGGCCCCCGTGCAGCGCACCGTCGACCGCATCGCACTCGTCTTCGTCCCCACAGTGGCAGCCATCGCCCTGATTACCTTTCTCTCTTGGTGGGTCATCGGTGGCAACGCCGCTCTGCCACAAGCCATTATGTCGGCAGTGGCGGTTCTGGTAGTGGCATGCCCCTGCGCGCTCGGTCTCGCCACCCCTACCTCACTGATGGTGGGCATCGGCAAAGCTGCCCAGAAAGGCATCCTCATCAAGGATGCCACCGCTTTGGAGCGTATCGAGCGCATCGATGCCATGGTCATCGACAAGACGGGCACACTCACCATCCCCAATCCCGCCATTGACTTCACCAAAGCTGACCAGCTATCCATGGAGGAGCGGGAAACGCTGAAACCGCATACCCGCGAGGCCATCGACACGCTTCACGGAATGGGTGTAGAGGTGTATATGATGAGCGGCGACCGAGAGGAAGCTGCTGCTTACTGGGCCCAGCAGGCAGGCATCAGCAAATACCGCAGTCGTGTTCAGCCCCAAGACAAGGAAGATCTGGTGAGACAGTTGCAGGCGGAGGGTCATTTGGTAGCGATGGTGGGCGACGGGATCAATGACTCGCAAGCCCTGGCGACAGCTGATGTGAGCATTGCCATGGGAAAAGGTACCGACGTGGCCATCGACGTGGCACAGATGACACTCATGGGCGATGACCTCAGACGGCTCCCCGAGGCACTCACCCTCAGTCAGCGCACCGTGTCCATGATCAGGCAAAATCTGTTTTGGGCGTTTATATATAATGTAGTAAGCATTCCTCTCGCCGCCGGCGTACTCCACATCGCAGGCATCAGTTTCCAGCTCACGCCGACATGGGCCAGCGCACTCATGGCGTGCTCCAGTCTCAGCGTCGTCCTCAACAGTCTTCGGTTGAATTGGAGCTCCACCCCAACCCTCCCCAGTAAGGAGGGAGATGCTTCTTAACCCCCATTTTCAATTTTCAATCTTCAATCTTAATTTTCAATCTTCAATCTTCAATATTTAACATCATGCCAACCTATTTCAGAAAAACCATCAAACTGCTGCCGGGAGTCACCCTCTACCTCAACAAGACGGGACCTAGCCTCTCCATCGGTCCGAGAGGAGCGAAAATCAACATCAGCAGAAAGGGAGTCTATTTCAACTCCAGTATCCGAGGCACCGGCATCTACAACAAGACGAAAATCGGCTCCAGCCTGTTGTGGGGACTTGGTGCGGCCATCGTCACCATCGCCATCGGCTACGGACTAGGAATCGCCCTCCAGAATTTCAGTCTTTTTGTCGGCATGGTCATCGCCGCCATCCCCGTGGGCATCATCGCCTTCTTCATCTCCAAGAGCAAAGCTAAGACGGAGGTGGGCACCGAAGAGGACGAGGAGTACGAAGAGCCGACAACCACTTCCAGGAAGAAGACCACCCGGACTACAACCCGGAGAGCGACGACCAGCAAGGCAGAGAGCAGCGCAAGAAAGACAGGAAGCAGCGGTGCCAAGCGCACTGCCTCCGCACCTGCCAAGGCTTATGTCGGCGCGGTGGAACAACTGGTGGAGAAAATGGCAGAGGCCGACACCGTGGAGGCGCTCAACAAGGCACACAACGAGATCCTCGACATCATGTACACCAATATCAAGCCCCTCGGCGTACCCGTGCTCGGCATGGAGTTCGACGAGGCACTCGCAGCCATCGAGCAGGACTACGCCGAAGGTCTGCGGCAGATCACAGCCGCCGACGCCACCCCACAATAGCACCGCACAGGTAACAGTAGAGGTGCATCCCCACCGCCACGCTGCCCACCACCATGCCTGTCAGCATCCATACTGCCACCATGGTGTTGAAGCGCAGCCGGCGGGGGACATAGGGCATGACCCATCCCATCAGCACATAGTCGACACCTGACAGGCCGATGACACAAGAAGGCGGTGATGGTATGAGGGTCCAGCCAGCCACCACCACGGGGCAGCAACACGCCAGCACATAGGCGGCGAGCAGCAGGCTCAGGCTGACAGGAAAGAAAAACACCAACTGCCAGAGCACGTAAACATTGACCAAGGCGTGGAGCCATCCGCCATGCGCCAGCGGATGGAGCAGACGGTCGGCCAACGAACAACCCTCCGCTATACCCACGCCCTCGAACACTGAAATGCCCACTGCCCTCAGAAGTGTGATGCCGAGCACCGTCACGCCGACAACAAGTGCTGCAGCCTTTGCATCCGCTCTCTGATACATTGCTTCCTTGCTTCAGTGATGATGGTTTGGGCGGTCTCCACCGAAAGATAGAATTTCGGGGCGGGACGGCAGACCACATGCCAGACACACATGCAGAGCGTCCAATCGGGATGATCCTCCCTCACAGTCTCACATCGTCGCGCGATCTCCTCGTACATCTCACGGCGGAGCGCACAGCGACCGCCATCTCCCTTGCCCCTCAGCATGGCGGACACCACCCGGAAAGCACGTTCCTCACTCACCCAGAAACGACTCGACGGCATATTGACCACCCGCCCCAGCACAGACTTGACTGGCTCAAAGAGTCTTGTTCCCAATTCACGGTTGAATACCTCCAACAATTCACGGCTCCGGTCGTCGCGGTATTCAAAAGACGAACGACGGGATACCTTCATTTTCTTTTTCATGGTCTTCGATGTTATAAAAATGTTATCCTTCAATTAAGGTGGAACCGATTCTGCCACCCATATACAAAACTCGAAGCAAAGGTATAGGAAAAGAAAATGCGAACAAACAATCGAGTCTTTTTTCATCAGCAAAATATGAAAGAAAATTTCATCAGTTCTGCAACT
>CAMZHP010000022.1 GCA_947306845.1 uncultured Prevotellaceae bacterium | reverse complement strand
GTAACATCATCGGTGAGATGGAACTTGACCAGACACTTACCTCACGCGACACGGTGAACACCAAACTGAGGGCTGTGCTGGATGATGCCACCAACAAATGGGGCATCAAGGTCAACCGCGTGGAACTTCAGGACATCACACCGCCGCAGAGCGTGCTGCAGGCTATGGAGAAGCAGATGCAGGCAGAGCGTAACAAGCGTGCCGTCATCCTCACCAGTGAGGGCGAGAAACAGTCGCAGATCCTGCAGTCGGAGGGTGACAAGGCGGCTACCATCAACAGGGCTGAGGCACTCAAGCAACAGGCCATCCTCGAGGCTGAGGGTGTGGCTCAGGCACGCATCCGCAAGGCAGAGGCAGAGGCCATCGCCATCCAGAAAATCACAGAGGCCGTGGGCAACTCTACCAATCCCGCCAACTACCTGCTGGCTCAGAAGTATATCCAGATGATGGAGGAACTGGCTTCTGGACAACAGGCAAAGACTGTCTATCTGCCTTATGAGGCCACCAATCTCTTAGGTAGCCTTGGTGGAATAAAAGACTTGTTTAACGCACAAAACTGATTAGACAGATGAATATATGCATCGTGGCGGGGGCAAGACCCAATTTCATCAAGGTGGCTCCCATCATGAGGGCCATCGACAGGGCGAGAGACCAGGGCAGGGAAGTGAACTGCCAACTGGTCTATGCCGGTGCTGACACGGACGCGACCTTGGAACAGACGCTCTTTGATGACCTGCAGATGCGCCGCCCGGATGTGTTTCTTGGGGTGGACTGTGCAAGCCTGAATGAACTGACCGGTAGGGTGATGGGAGAGTTTGAGCACTACCTTGAAAATCATCCCACCGATGTGGTGATTGTCGTCGATGACCTGGCCTCTACCATGGCGGCGGCTATCGTCACCAAAAAACAGGGCATCCGACTGGCGCATCTCGTGGCGGGCACACGCTCCTTTGATATCCGTATGCCGAAGGAGATCAACCGCCTGGTTATCGACGGATTGTCGGATCTGCTTTTCACTGCGGGAGAGGGTGCCAGTCAGATTGTGTCGCGTGAGGGAGCCCAACTCTCACAGGTCTATATGGTGGGCAACATCCTCATGGATACGCTGAGAGCCAACTACATGCGGTTCCGCCGGCCAAAGGTATTGGACGCGCTGGGGCTGGAAGACCAATCCTATTTGGTATTCACGCTCAACAGGAAGGTGCTGATTGCCAACCGTGACAATCTGAGACAGATGCTCAAGGCCATGATGGAGGCTGCCGGTGAAACGCATATCGTGGCTCCGTTGCGCGGAGAGGCGAGAAAAGTAGTGGCCTCACTGCTCACCACCATCAACAGACCGCTGGATACCTTCCACCTCACCGATCCGATGGGGTATCTGGAGTTCGGCTATCTCACCGCCCATGCCAAGGGCATCATCACCGACTCAGGCAATGTGGCTGAGGAGGCGACGTTCAACGGCGTTCCCTGTGCTACGCTCAACAGCTATACGGAGCATATCGAGACGGTGCGGACGGGGTCGAACGTACTGGTGGGTGAGGATGCGCAGTGCCTGCGCGAGACCGTGGGCGACATGGTGGAGGGACGCTGGAAGAAAAGCAATATCCCCGACCGCTGGGATGGACGCTCGGCAGAGCGCATCGTGCAGATCCTGCTCTCCTGAGCACTGCGAAGAGTAGGAAACCTATATTTCGATATCCACGACCTCTCCGTATCCTGGCTGGTGGCAGAAGGCTTCCTCCTCGGAGAAAAGACCCACATGCAGACAGGCTGCAACTATCACACCGCCATGGGCGAATACCGCCACATGGCGGTAGTTTTTTTGACTTAGCTCGTTGAGGAAACTGCCCACCCGTTGCCGGAGCATCGGAAAACTCTCTCCACCGGTGGCGGGCAGGTGCAGGAAATCGTCATACCATCGTTGCAGCGCCTCGTCCTGAATGTCATCATAGCGCTGCATCTCCCATTCTCCCATGTTCATCTCCTTGAGGCGGTCGTCGATGGTCGCATCGGGGTATCCGCACCATTTGGCCAACTTCCTTGCACGGGTCAGTGGTGAGGAGAATACATGGTCGAATGTCATGCCCTCCAACCGGCTCTTCGTGATGGTGGCTTCCGCCTCAAACGTGTCGGCCACGGGCACGTCGCTCCATCCGTAGCAGGTGCCGCGGGGCACTGCCACACTGGTATGGCGTATCAGGGTGACTCTCATCGGCTCAGGGTGATGACAGCGGTGAGATATACGGTCAGTTCGACCAGCAGGAACATGGCTCCGCAGCAGTCACCGGTATATCCTCTCAGGGTATGCCAGATCTTGAGGTAGAGGAAGTACATCACCAGGCAGGGTGCAAAAACGAGCCATTCCAGGTGTCCGGTCAGTCCGCCCCACAGCAGGAGGGGGATAGCAGGCAGCAGACCTTGGAAAGCTAGGAATATGCCGCCGGCGATGCTCACCTTGCGGTACACCACCTTGGCTTTGGCCTCATTCTCATCGCGGGCATAAGGCATCATCTGCACGATCTGGCCGGCCAGCATCTTAGCAAAGGGGTCGGCGGCTACGACGAGGAAGGCCGCGGTGCGTGTGGGCAGATTGTAGAGGCAGATAAAAAGAAGTCCGAAATAGGCGATGAGACTGAGCACGCCGTAGGTGCCAATGCGTGAGTCCTTCATGATGCTCAGGATGCGGTCGCGGTCGTTGCCTCCACCGCCGAAACCGTCGAAGAAGTCGGCCAGTCCATCCTCGTGGAGGGCTCCGGTGAGCAGCAGCCTTGCCACAATGGCGATGGCGACGGCAAGGGCATGGGGCATCACCATCGGACCGAACAGCAGGATGGCTCCCATGGTCAGTCCGGTCAGCCAACCTGCCAATGGCCAGAACTCCACCACGGCGCGGTAACTGTCACGCGGGGGCTCGTAGATGCGCCACAACGGCAGACGGGTGAAGAAAATCAGGGCGGCCCAGGCGTTCTGCCACCACTTAGAAGTATTTAGTGATATTTGCATGGTCGAAGTTGTTCATTTCGTTGATCATTCTCACTGAGGTCTCGATAATGGGATAGGCGCAGAGTGCGCCGGTGCCCTCGCCGAGGCGAAGGCCAAGGTTAAGCAGTGGGCGGGCATCCATCAGGTCCAACATTTTGCGGTGTCCTGACTCATCTCCGCAGTGCCCGAAGATGGCGTAGTCGAGAACTGAGGGATAGAGATGGGAGGCGGCGAGCATGCATGCGGTCATGATGAATCCGTCGACCATCACCGCCATGTGGCGTTCGGCGGCACGGAGCATGGCTCCTATGGCTGCCACCATCTCAAACCCGCCGAAATAGCGGATGAGGGATTCGGTGTCCTCGGTGTCGAAGTTCGATTTGTAGCGGTTGACGGCGGCATGGAGCACTTCGCGCTTGTGGTCGATGCCTTTATTGTTGAGTCCGGAACCGGCGCCGATGCATTCGTCCAGCGGCAAATGTCCCAGTTCGCTCATCCAGATGCTCGACGGCGAGGTGTTGCCGATACCCATTTCACCGAGGCAGAGGATGTTGCAGCCTTTCTGATGGCAGTCATCTGCCAGCGTGGCTCCCGTGTCGATGGCCTGTGCCATCTGCTCTTCCGTCATAGCAGGCCCATAGAGAAAATCGGCGGTGCCGTAGGCAATTTTGCGGTCGAGGATGCCGTTGATGCCGGTGAAGTCATGGTCAACCCCCATATCGACAATATGAAGGTCAAAGTGATGCTGGCGGCACAGCATGTTGACACCTCCTCCGCCACGGGTGAAGTTGACCATCTGCTGCCAGGTGACTTCACGCGGTGATACGCTCACACCCTCGCGCTCAATGCCGTGGTCACCTCCTAGCAGGATGTGGGAGGGGTGGGAGAGGGTGGGAGACAGGGTCTGCTGGATGAGGCACAACTGCTCAGCTGTCTTCTCCAGTTGGCCGAGGGAATGGAGGGGTTTGTTCAGATTGTCGATCTTGTCGCGGATGGCGGCAAGCATCGTGGCGTCGGTGTGTAAAATGTCAAATTTTCTCATGGTCTTCTTTGATGGTGACAGGGATGCCGCTCACCATGAGCACCACGGTGTCGGCGCGGGCTGCCACATATTGGTTCATCCATCCTTGGAGGTCGGTGAACCTCCGTTGGAGAGCGTTGGTACTCACTCCGCCGCAGCCAATCTCGTTGGTGACGAAGATGAAGGTGGCGTCCTGGGCGATGAGCCGGTCAAACTCCGCCTTCACTTCAGAGAGCACCTGACTGACATCGGGCAGTTCGTCTTCCTTGATGGCGCCGAACATGAAGTTGGTGCACCACAGGGTCATGCAGTCCACCAACACCACACGGCCGGTCAGGTCGTGCCGGCTGAGATACTTTTCCTCCTCGATATTGGTCCACTGTGGTCCACGCCGTGCCTGGTGGCGGGCCACGCGGTCGGCGAACTCCTCATCACACACCCGCGCGGTGGCGATGTAAACAGGACGGTCGCTCATCCTCAGCGCAAGCTCTTCGGCATAGGTACTCTTGCCCGAGCGCTGCCCCCCAGTGATCATGAATACTTTGCTCATCTTGCCTACTTCCTAAACAATACTGGTTGATTTGATTGTATAGTTTGTTCGCATATATCACGCAAAAGTACACCTTTTTTTGCAATTCAAAAAGATAATTTTGCAAATATCATATTTTTTTCATTATTTTGCAGTCGTAATCAATCAAGGCACTTGTAACTATTCATTTAAATGAAGATAAGAATGAAAAGAATAGCAATATGGCTGACTGCTGCGGTGGTCGCATCGTCAGTTTCTGCCCAGACCGTTCAGGAGAGCAAGCCTTCCGACAATATCTATTTGGGTGTCAACGGAGGCTTGGCCGTCAAGACCACAGGCAACCGCTGGATGCACAATCTCAATCCCAATGTTGGGGTGAGGATAGGACGCTGGTTTACACCGGTTTTCGGACTGGCTGTTGACGGATCGGCCTATTTCTCCAACAAACCTTTTGTGTCAACGGGGACATTGGTCAGGGCCACCAATGTGTCGTTGTTGGGAACGGTCAATTTCACCAATCTTTTCGGTGGATATCCCGGTGAGCCTCGTTTCTTTGAGGTGGCCGGATTCTATGGCGTGGGCTGGGGACATCTCTTCAGGGCCGACCATCAGATGTATGAGCCCACCAACAAGATGACCTCGAAGGCGGGAATTGACTTCAACTTCAATTTCTGCAGCGACCTGGAGTGGCAGTTCTTTATCGAACCGTCGTTCACGTGGGCTCTTTTGGGCAGCAACACCCAACCCGCCCTGCAACCGGCGCACAAACTGTCTTTCAGTGACCAGGAACCTCGCTACGATGTCAACAACTCCGCATTCCAAATCAATGTAGGAATCGCCTATAAGTTCGCCAACAGCAACGGCTCGCACAACTTCCGCATCGCAGGGGCATCCGACGACAGGGAGCTGAAGCGCCTCAACGGCATCATCAATGACCTGAGGGCACAACTCGCCCAGCAGCCGAGGGAAGTGGTGAGAGAGGTGCCCGGACAGGTGGTGCGCGCCGAGAACCTCGTGCTCGTCACCTTCGCACAGGGCAAGTCACTGCTCACCCAGGATGCTATGGACGCACTCAATGTGGTGAGACCGGGGGCACATGTGCAGATCATCGGAACGGCTTCGCCAGAGGGTGGCGCCGACCTCAACCTGCGGTTGTCGCAGGCTCGTGCTGATGCTGTGGCAGCCTATCTCCGCGACCGTGGCGTGATTGTTGATGAAGCCATCGGGCATGGCGTGCAAGGGAATACTTCCAATCGTTTGGCCATCGTTTACGTGAAATAGCCATGGATGAGCAGACTGCACCTCAGGAAGGTGGAATGGTTCTCCGCACGGAGGGCTTGGTGAAGCGCTATGGCAAGCGCACGGTGGTCAACGAAGTGTCGATAGAAGTCAGGCAGGGTGAGATCGTGGGATTGCTCGGTCCCAATGGCGCGGGCAAGACGACGTCATTCTATATGACGACAGGTCTGATTGTGCCCAATGCCGGTCACATCTACCTCAACGATGAGGATATCACGGGATATCCTGTTTATAAGCGTGCTCGAGCCGGCATTGGCTATCTTCCTCAGGAACCGAGTGTGTTCAGGAAGATGAGCGTTGAGGACAACATCCTTTCCGTGCTGGAGATGACCAAGCTTCCGCGTCGTCAGCAGTTGGAAAGGTTGGAGAACCTGATCAGTGAGTTCCGTTTGGACAAAGTGCGCCGCAACAAGGGCGACCAGCTGTCGGGCGGAGAGCGCCGACGCACAGAGATCGCGCGATGTCTGGCCATCGACCCCAAATTCATCATGCTCGACGAGCCTTTCGCTGGTGTCGACCCTATTGCGGTGGAGGATATCCAGCATATCGTGTGGCGTCTCAAATACCGCAACATCGGTATCCTCATCACCGACCATAACGTGCAGGAGACGCTCACCATCACCGACAGGGCATACCTGCTGTTTGAGGGGCGCATCCTCTTCAAAGGCAAGCCAGAGGAACTGGCTGCCAACAAGATTGTGCGTGAGAAATACCTGAGCAACAGTTTCGTGCTGCGAAAGAAGGACTTCCAGACTCTTGACGAGGAGCGTCGTGCCCGGGAGGCAGTGGACTGATATGTCCTCTTTGTCAGATTTATACTATTGGCAGCGAGATACCGTTGATTTTCTGATAGACATCGAGGGCATAGACATCCGTCATGCCACTGATATAGTCGATGACCGCCATGAGGCGGGTTTCCAGGTCGGGAGCCGTGATGTCATACTGGCTGCTCACCCGGTTGATGAGCTGTTGTGAGTAATAGCGGTCGGGCGACACGACGGCTTGCGTCATTTGCTCCATGAGCGTCTCGATGATTTTATATCCCGACAACTCCACGTCGAGGACGGGCTTGCTGTTGTAAATCCTGACTTTTGACACTTCTGTGCAACGTCGGTAGGCTTCACGGGCGGATTCACTGATATGGTCGATCAGACTGCCGGTGAACTCACCGGCAAGGATGGCCTCCTCGTTGTCGACAAAGGCTTTCACGCACTCATGCTCGAGCAGTCCGATGACGGAGGAGCGCATGTACACCACTTTCTCATTGGCATCGTCTATCTGCTCGTCGATGATGCGCTGCCGCATCTTTTCCCTCACTTCTTCACTGAAAAAGCCCAGCAGCAAGTGCGCTGTCTCATCATAAGACAGAATTTTGAGCTTGTGGGCGTCTTCGAGGTCCATGATCTCATAGCAGATATCATCGGCGGCCTCGACGAGATAGACCAGCGGATGGCGGGCGAAACGCACACCG
Source organism: uncultured Prevotellaceae bacterium (assembly GCA_947306845.1). The sequence continues at coordinate 11,949 of CAMZHP010000022.1, read as the reverse complement.
TTGTCGCTCTGCTCCATCTGGCGGATGCCCAGGTCGTGGGCTATCCTGAGATAGATGTCCTGCTCGCTGTGGAAAAAGCCGAATTTCCCTTTCTTGCCCGACATGGTGGAGGAATAGGGATATTTCACGATGGAGGCCAGTGTGGAATAGGTCAGCACGAATCCTCCGTCGCGCCTGCCCTTGAAGCGGTGGGCGAGCAGGCGGAAGGCATTGGCGTTGCCCTCGAAATGGGTGATGTCGCTCCAGAACCCAGCACTCACCTGTGATTGCAGATACTGTCCTTTCCCCTCTGAAAAGAAGGCACGGATGGCTCGTTCGCCGGAGTGACCGAATGGTGGGTTGCCCATGTCGTGGGCAAGACATGCCGCCGACACAATGGTGCCTATATCCTCAAACAATGTGCCCTGGAGGATAGGGTGGCGTGCGGTGAGCTGGCGGGCCACATCGTTGCCGAGCGACGTGCCGACACACGACACCTCAAGACTGTGGGTCAGACGGTTATGGACAAATACGCTGCCAGGGAGAGGAAATACCTGGGTCTTGTTCTGCAAACGGCGGAAGGGGGCGGAGAAAAGCAGACGGTCGCTGTCGCGCTTGAATTCCGAGCGGTCGTCATGGCGCGCCATGTGCCGGTTTTCCTGACCAAGGCGCTTGTTGGAGATGAGTTGAAGCCAGTTCATTTCGTGCAAAAGTAAACTAAAATTGTCTAAAAACCGTCTTTTTATGGCGGAAAATGGCAGAATGTGGATGGAAATCGTTATTTTTGCATCTCATTTCAGACAAGTAAGATATGATTTCCATAAAAGTAGTCAACAAAGGCCGACATGCCTTGCCTGAATATGCCACTCCGCTCAGCGCGGGGATGGACTTGCGCGCAAATATCAGCGAGCCGGTGACGCTGCGCCCTTTGGAGCACAGGCTAATTCCCACAGGCTTGTTCATCGCGCTTCCTCCGGGATATGAGGCACAGGTGAGGCCCAGGAGCGGACTGGCATTCAAACATGGCATCACTGTGCTCAATGCACCCGGTACCATCGACGCCGACTATCGCGGTGAGGTGGGTGTGTTGTTGGTCAACCTCTCCGACAAAGACTTTGTGGTGACCGACGGTGAGCGCATCGCCCAGATGGTGGTGGCACGCCATGAGCAGAGTGAATGGACAGAAGTACAGGCGCTTGATGAGACAGAGCGTGGCGAGGGAGGATACGGACACACAGGGGTGAAATGAACATGCGTGACAAGGCATATCAAAATGGGTGGACACTCAGACTGTTCTTGCTGTTGATGGCAATATCAGCCACTCTTTTCGTCGCTGCACGGAAAAAGCCACGCGCGAAGACGGTGCAGCCCGTGGTGGCCACTGCCCTCAGTGAGAACGATGCCAAACGGTTCAAATATTTCTATCTCGAGGCTGTCAGACAGGAACAGGCTGGTCATTTCGCCGCCGCATACGACCTGTTGAACCATTGCCTTGAGATCAATCCCTTTGCCGCTGAGGCTTATTTCGCACTGTCTTCCTATTATTCTGAGATGAAGAAAGACTCCATCATGCTCGTGTGCATGGAGAAGGCAGCACGGCTCAGGCCTGACAACTTCACCTACCTGGAAAGGCTGGGACAGGTGTATATCAAAACCCATGACTTCGGCAAGGCTACTGAGGTGTATGAGCAACTCGCAGCCAACAGTCCGGGAAGGACGGATGTGCTGGGCATCCTGCTCCAGCTCTACCAGCATGCCGACAACTATGACAAGGTGATTGCCACCCTCAATAGGATTGAGACCTTGGAGGGAAGCAGTGAAGACCTGACTTTGTCGAAAATGCAGGTCTATTCCATCAAGGGTGACAAGAAACAGGAAATCAAGGAACTGCGCAACTTGGCCCGGCAGCATCCCAATGATTACAAATACAGGGTGATGATAGGCAACTGGCTCCTGCAGAACGGGAAGGAGAAGGAGGCTTTGTCGGAATACAACAACGTGCTGAAGAAAGAGCCCGACAACATCATGGCTCAGATGTCGCTCCTCGACTACTACAAAGCTCAGAATCAGGATTCGCTGGCTCGCGCACAGACAGAGAGACTCCTGTTGAGTCCCAATACAGAACAGGAAAGCAAAGTATTGCTGCTCAGACAATTGATTAGCGACAGCGAGAGCAACGGTGGCGACAGCACGGAGGTACTCAACATCTTTGGAAAAATCCTCGCTCAGCCACAGGAAAATGCCGCCATGGCTGAGTTGTGCGCAGCATACATGTCGCTGAAGAAAATGCCGGAGGACACAGTCAATACCGTCTATGAGCGGATTATAGACATTGAACCGGACAATGCGGGGGCGAGGTTGCAGCTGTTGCAGTCAGCCTGGAAAAAGAAAGACTTCAACAAAGTCATCGCCATCGCAAAACCAGGCTTGGAGTATAATCCCAGCAACATCTGGTTCTATTACTTCCTGGGACTGGCGTATGCACAGAACGATGAGAGCGAGTTGGAGCTCAACACCCTGCGCAAAGGTGTGGAGCAAGCCGATGAGGAGAGCAATAAGAATATCGTGTCGGACTTCTATGCCATGATTGGAGACCTTCTTCATGAGCAGGGCAAATACGAGGAGGCCTACGCGGCCTACGACAGTTGCCTGCAATGGAAACCCGACAATATCGGATGCCTTAACAACTATGCCTATTTCCTTAGCGAGGAGGGGCGCGAACTGCCCAAGGCTGAGCAGATGAGTTACCGCACCGTGAAGGCCGAGCCGGGCAATGCCACTTATCTCGATACCTATGCGTGGATTCTTTTCAAGCAGCAGCGGTTTGAGGAGGCTCGCATCTACATCGACCAGGCGGTGGCGGCCGACTCTGCGCAAAGCGCTGTCATCGTGGAACATGCGGGCGATATCTATATGATGGCCGGTGACAGTGCCAAGGCGATGGAGTATTGGCAGAAGGCTCTTGGCATGGACGAGGAGGAGAATGCCTTGCTGCAAAAGAAAATCAAACTGAGAAAATATATAGAAGAAGACGGTAAAAAGCAATAAAATAAAGATGATGAGCAACAATTCGACAAAGATAACCATACTCGCTCTCGCCATGCTCCTGGCAGCATGTGGGAGCAAGAAAAATTTAGTCAAGGACCCTGGCGGCAACAACCCTTCTGCCACTACTTCCACCGTGACACCGGGACCGGCATCCGTACAGGGCACTGACAATGCTACCCTTTTGAGGAATGTGACCAACAGCCTGCCGGCTACAGCCAACCTTGTGTCATCCATCGACTTCAACATCAAGACGGGCAAGAAGGATATCTCCGTTGATGGGAAAATCAGCATGAGGCGCGATGAGGTCATCAGAATTCAGCTATCACCCATGGGATTGGTGGAGGTGGGAAGAATGGAGTTCACTCGCGACTCTGTGCTCATCATGGACCGCATCCACAAACAATATCTCAAGAGCAGTTATAACCAGGTTGGGTTCCTGCGCGACAACGGCATCGACTTCTATGCATTGCAGGCCTTGTTCTGGAATCAACTCTTTGTGCCTGGTGAGAAGGGGATGGACAAGTCGGTTGACCAGTTCGACATCAAGAACAACGTCATTTCTCTTACGTCGGGAAAAATGAAATACCAATGGACTGCCGACAATGGAATCCAGCACATCCTGACCGCCCTGGCCACCTACAGCAGCACCAAACATGGAACCTCGAAACTCGACTGGACTTACGGCGATTTCAAAAACTTCGCTGGAAAGACCTTCCCCGCACGTCACACAGTGGGCATCACCGCCGGGACATCGTCTGGCAGCAGCCGGAACATCAACGTGATCATCACCATGAAGAATATGAAAACGGACAGCGGATGGGACACGACAACAAAAGTGCCCTCCAAATACAAACCCGTGGAACTCAAGGATGTCATCAACCAAATACTGAAATTGCAATGAGAAAGTGCATTCTTTTGTTATTCACTGTCATGATGCTGCTTCCCTTGTCGGCACAGACTCGTCATAAGGGACAGCAGGGCAGACGCCATACTACCACTCGCTCCTATACAAGGCGGTCTTCATCGAAAGGTACCACTACTACACAAAAGGCGTCCAAAAGCACGAAAACTACCAAGGGGAAAGGTGGCAAACCCAATTACACGACCAAGGAAATCAGGGGATTGCAGACCCAAAGACAGCAAATAGAGCAGGATATCCGCAACCAGCAGAACCGTCTGAGGGAGAACAAGGAGAATGTGGCCAACAGACTCAATGCCCTCATGGTGCTCAATAGTGAGATTGAGTCTAAGCAGAAGGATATCGAGGGATTCGAGAATGATATTCACACACTTGACGGAAATATCGGCATCCTCAATTCTCAGATGGCTACCCTCAAGGGACAACTGCGCGACCGGCAGGACAAATATGTCAAGTCGGTGAGATACATGCAGAGCCACAACAGCATTCAGGAGAAGCTGATGTTTATCTTCAGTGCCAACAGCCTGACCCAGGCCTATCGCCGACTCCGTTTTATGCAGGAATATGCTGATTACCAACGGACACAGGGCGAGCAAATCAAGGTCAAACAGCAGGAAATCGACAAGAAGAACAAGCAACTGCAGGCGGCTCGCTCACAGAAAAACCAACTGCTGAGCAAGGGAAAGGCGGCCAGGGCTGACTTGCAGGACAAACATACCGAGCAGCAGAAGGTGGTGAATGAACTGCAGAATGAGCAAAAGACCATCCAGGTGATTATCTCTGAGCAGGAGCGCAAGAATGAGCAGATCAATGCCGAGATCGATCGCCTAGTGGCTGTCGAGGTGGAGAAGGCGCGTGTGCGTGCTGAGGCGGAGGCCAAGCGCAAGTCTGAGGCTGCCGCTGCAAAGAAAAGAGCTGAGGAACTGGCCCGTAAGAAGGCTGCTGCTGAGAAGGCCAAACGTGAGGAAGAGAAACGCATCGCTGCCGCCAAGGCAGAGGAGGCCCGTCTGAAGGCTGCTGCCGAGAAGGCTGCCCGTGAGCATGAGCGCAGGGTGGCTGCCGAGAAGGCTGCTGCCGAGGCCCGTGCCAGAGCTGCCGCCGCTGAGGCGCGTGCCCGTCAGGAAAATGAGGCTCGTGCCCGCCGTGAGGCCGAGGCGCAGGCCCGTGCCGCTGCCGAGGAGGCCCGTGCCGCCGAGGAGGCAGCCCGCAGGAGTGCCGCCGAGAAAGAAAAGGCGGAGCAGGCTGCCCGTGAGGCGGAGTCGGCCCGTTTGGCAGCTGAGCGCAAGGCTGTGGCGGATGCCGCTCGCCGTGAGAAAGAGGCAGAGGAGGATGCCAAAGAGGCTTCCAAGGTGGAGACCATGTCTGCGGTCGACCGTCAGATCAGTGGCAGTTTTGAGAGCAACAGGGGCAGGTTGCCCATGCCTGTCACCGGTCCCTACAAGGTGGTGAGCCATTTCGGTCAATATGATGTTGACGGACTGAAGAACGTGAAACTCGACAATAAGGGCATCAATATCCAGTGTGAGCCAGGTGCCAGGGCAAGGTCAGTCTTTGAGGGCGAGGTGAGCGCTGTCGTCAGCGTGGCAGGACAACTGGTGGTCATGGTGCGCCATGGTGACTTTATCTCCGTCTATTGCAACCTGAAGGCCGTGAATGTGCGTAAAGGCCAGAAAGTGACCACACGCCAGGTGCTGGGCACCATCGGGCAGGACAACATCCTGCAGTTCCAACTCAGAAGAGAGAAGGCCAAACTCAACCCCGAGACCTGGCTCGGACGGTAGGCAACAGACCCAACTGAGACCTGACATCTGCATGGTGGCCGGAAGGGGCAGTGAGGCTAACATCAGTTTGTTCTATCTGGCTTACGCCAGATTCCGGCGCACCGATGACCTGGCAACCTTCATCGAGGTGGTCAAGGCATTCTATGCCGGCGTGCCCTACCATTGGGAGCAGGACAACCGCAACGAGCACTACTACCAGGCGTTGCTATACACCCTGCTCACCGCCTTCGGAGCGTCCGGGAATCATCGGGACAGGTTTGTCCCCATGATTTTGCAGTTGGACATTTCACGTGGACTTGCCTGTCAAGGTTTTGCATTTCTGTCAGATGGCAATCAATTCACGTCCTACCTCCCGGATGGTTTCGAGAATCATTTCCATTCTTTTCTCACTTGCATGTTTTTTCCCACTGATGTATTGCGCCATCAAGCTTTGTGAAATCCCCATTCGCCTTGCGATGGCAGAAACGTTGATTTCTGGATGATTCATGAAGAATTGGTATAGCGGTGTTGTTTCTTTTTTGTTGAAGAAACCCTCAAAGCTTAGGTCTTCGTTAAGGTCTTCCCATCGAATACCGAAGTCATCAGTAGTGAATTGTTTTAGTTGTTCTTTGGTGGCAAACCGAAGTCTTGGATAGTCAGCCAGCAATTCACAGGCTTCTTTTCCATCAGCCGTCCGTATCCATATTTCAGTATCGGTCAACCAGACTTTATCAATTTCCATATTCTTTACCTCCTTTATTTGTTGTTGTTGAAAAACGAGTTCCAATGTGCGGCAATGATTTCCTCGTTCTCTTCGATTATCGATTCGATGAGTTTCAACTCTTGTTTTTTGAACCCGTCATTTGATGCCATTTCGACGGGGAAGATGTTGTATTTTGCCTTGTGCCCATCCTTAATCACATGGATATGGATTGGAGAATGGTCATTGGCATAGAAGTAGAATCTGTAACCGAATAGGATGAAGATTGTTGGCATGTTGTACCATTTCGTTTATACTGCAAAGTTAGGTAATAAAATTATAACCTCAAAGAAAAATTGAGTTTATTTTTCTTATATTTTTCGTAGTGGGTTGATTTAAGGTATAGCGATGTGAAGGGTCGTTTTTAGACAATCATCATCGTGCATTATTTGTGTCGATTTGGTAGTGAACCGGGCATCACAATTCAGTCAAGGATAACCCACCAACTTCATCCACTTTTGCAAAGGCGATGGCTTCATGAGTCAGGGAATCATATTTGGCATATGTTGTAAAGAACACTATCTTATTGTCATGAACAGCAAACTCCGCTTTGAAGGAATAAGTTGGTCTTATGACTTTTCCCTTGGCCACCAACCGCCATTGTTCTTTCTCTTGTTTGTAGATCTCCACAATCCAAATGGGAAGTCCTGACCCAACAGGCAAATAACGACAGAACAAATTCATGTCATTTGTTGCCAACATCTGGGTATGAACAGGTTCCAATCTCCCCCATAACTCAGCCTTCATTAGTTGACAAGTATCTTCATATGCAACATTCTTAAGGCTATCCTTATTTTCCCATTTTATTGTGTCACTATATAAATCGTGGGGATCCTTCCTGTCCCAATCCACGTTATAAATGGAATCCATCAGCTCGTTGGCATATTTCACAAGGGCATTTTGTCGTTCGTGTGTTTTTGCCCGTTGGTTACCAATGAAGAATTCCCAAGTCGTCCCATCCAGGATGAAGTCCTCCTTGTCTTCTGCATTTTGGATTGCATCTGTCCACATCTTTTTCAGTGTCTGCGCCTGTTCGTCGTTGATGCCGAGCGTGAAGGTTCTCACATCTGGCGAGACGTAATTGTGAGGACGTTTTCGTGGCACTACACTTGCCATATTGACTTCTTCTTTTTCGTTTTTGCCTTGAGTCTTGCGTGCCCATTTGCGAGCCGACAAAGGGCGGTATGTGGTGGTTGCCTTGTATGTGGTTTCATAGATGCTTGTTTTCGCTTCGATGTAAACGAGTTGATGGTTGACGGAATCGTAGGTCAGCGATGACTCGCAGCGGAGAGAAGGCATTCGAACTACGCCGAACTGTATTTTCTGCGGAACAAGCAGCCGAGCCAATTCCTTGTCGTAAAAGGAAGCAGAGAGGTCGTTCTGCCGCCATGCTATTGATACGCTGTCAACACGGATGAGTCTGTCCTGTGCAAATCCTGATAAAGTGAAGAGGACCATTGCAAGGGTATAAATAACTGGATTTAATCTTCGCATATATATCTGTATGATTTATGTTTTGCACTTACTCAACAGTCGCTTCATTCTCTATTTTTGATTGTGGTTGTTGAGCCTTCTATTATATAACGGAAAAATCTCGAAATAAACAACCCTCAAAAAAATTTTTTGCTGAACGGTGGGCGGCTTGCCGCCCGAAATAAAAACCCTCCGTGTCATGTGACAGGGAGGGTGGCATGTCATCATCAGCTGGTAATGTGACTGAAAGACATCATTTTTCTTGTTTTTCTTATTGTAGATTGGAGCGAATGATGTATCTTTGCAAAGATGGTGGATGCCAAGCAATTTGGCACAGCATGATTCAAAGAATGAATATGAATATAAATATGACAACAAATGTATTGACCCTTGCATTGGTGTTGATGACACTCACAGCCAATGCCCAGCAGAAAGCGAAGACGTTTTCCATCACACCGAAGGCAGGTATTACAGCAAGCAGTTTCTGAGGGAATATGCCGTCAACAATCTCATACGTCATTATTCCGGAAGGTCATTATATTTATGATGGTATATATGAACTCCGACCATTCACACTTGGATACAAGTTCCAGTAATCAGAAACTTCACTTATAATATTGCGTATTCAACTATTATTCGTATGTTTGCGGTCTAAAAGCCAAAATGCGACTATTATGGATGATATTTATATGCCAGATGATTGATGTCGCAAAACTTAGATAAGAATTGACAAAGTAAATAATCAGATGATGGGTAACCGTATTGCATTATTTGTTCTGACATTCATGTTTCTGGCAGCGCCTGTCCGCCTGCCGGCAGAAAGAACGGTATGGGTTTATTATCCAGGGGAACTGCAACACTTGTTTGACGTTAACGACCTGAGATACGAGAACAATCTGACATTGCTAGGTTCGATTAACGGCTCGGACGTGAAGGTGCTGCGTAAGTGGGCCAACTCACAAAGAACACTGAATCTCAGAGACTGCCGGATTGTGGCAGGCGGCGAGCCCTACTACGAAGACTATACGACAGAAGATGACGTCATCGGCTCTTATATGTTCGCTGACAAGGAGTTCAAGAGTTTGGTTTTGCCCAATACGCTGAAGAAGATAGGCGACTATGCCATCACGTTCTGTGGAGACAGCATCGTGTTTCCTCCTACGCTGACGTGGTTGGGTGACCATGCTTTCTGCAATAACTTTTTTAAGAAACTGCATATTCCCGCCACGCTTGTCCATATCGGCAATGGCGCACTGAACGGAAACATCAATCTGAGCAATGTCACCATAGACGAAAACCACCCGGAATTCGTGCTGGAGGATGGTTATTTGTATACCCGCGACCACACCCGTCTGCTGTCCTATTTCGCTGAAATCAAAACGCAGGCGAAAAGTTTTACGATTCGCCCAGAAGTCAAAGTCATCGACGACAAGGCCTTCAACTATCACCGATGTGATAAAATCGTGTTGAATAAGAAGTTGGAGTACATCGGCGAAGATGCCTTCAAGTATGCACTCGACAATGCAATTCCATATCAGGAGGAACTGGTCATACCCAACAGCGTTACATATATTGGTCCCTATGCTTTTTATTACTGTCATTTGAGGAAACTCGTCATCTCGGACAATGTGGAGTATCTGCCCGACTTTTGCTTTGCTTTCTGTTATATCACCGATATCCACCTCCCGGCAAAACTGAAGCATTTAGGTTGGGCCGCTTTGAGTAACAATCATCTGTATAACTTAGAATTGCCCAACGGGCTGGAACGAATTGAGAAGTGTGCACTCCTTGGAATGGGAAGCAAAAAGAAACTGGTGATTCCTGAGAGTTTACTCCATATTGATGAACATGCTTTTCGCGATATCATGGTGGACACGATAGAAATACGGGCGCCACTCGACACCATACCCATAGCCGCTTTCTACAGTTGTGAGTCGATAGTGAAACTCGTCCTGCCGCCGACCGTCAAACGTATAGAGAATTCAGCATTTTATGAGTGCTACGGCTTGAGAATCTTCCAGTTGCCTGACGGATTGGAAGAAATCGGCCCATGGTCACTGGCTGGCTCGAAAGGCATTAGTGTGTGGCACATCCCGGCTTCCATACGCAAGATAGAGGAGGCGGCCTTTGCCGTCCCTAATTTCTCGTCGCATACCGTCTATATGTACTCGCAGGAGCCGCCAGAAACCCATCCGCAGGCCTTCAAAGACTGGACAATGAATAAGTCGGTGCTCTACGTGCCTAAAGGCTGTACCCCACGTTACCGGCAAGCCCCTTGGAACACTTTCGGAGAGATACGTGAATTCGATCCGACAAGTGTCAAATCCATTCCCTATACCCCTGAAAACATGGAGCGGCACAGTTACGACTTAGGCGGACGTCCCGTATCAGACAACTATCACGGCCTTCGCATTGTACAGACTCCAGACGGAGCAAAAAAAGTAATGAGATAAAACGATCTTTGTATTGCAATCATGCGGATGGTCATTGATTGTCAAGACAAAGATCCAAGCCATCAAGTATCTGTATGTATTTCCCGATGGCATCCTTGATTTCGCTGATACAGATATATTCATCGGCGGAATGAGAGCGGGATGACTGTCCGGGGCCTAACTTCAGTGAGGCAAATGGCATGAGCGCTTGGTCGCTGAGTGTGGGCGACCCGAAAGGAGTCATCCCCATCGACAGGCAGCGCTGCACGATGGGGTGGCTGACAGGGATGCCAGAGGAACTGAGTCTGAAGGAATGGGCTTTCACCTCGCTGCTCACATGGGAGCGGATGATGCCGAAAACCTCCTCGTTACTGTAAAGTTCATTGGTACGGACATCAATGACTGCCGTGCATGTGTCTGGAACGACATTGTGCTGCGTACCGGCATGGAGCACCGTTGCCTGCATCAGCGTGGGACCGAGCAGGGGACTGACACGCTCAAAGCGATAATTGCGTATCCATTGTAGGTCGTCGAGCATCTTGTAAATGGCGTTGATGCCCTCGCCCCGTGCGGCATGGCCCGATTTCCCGTGCGACACCATATCAATCACCATCAAACCTTTTTCCGCAATGGCCGGCTGCATGCCCGTCGGTTCTCCCACAATGGCTGCCGTGACAGGAGGCAGCAGGGGAAGGACACGGCTACAACCATTGGCTCCCGACACTTCCTCCTCGGCGGAGGCCAGATAGATGAGGTTGTAGGACTGGGAAGTGGAGCGCAGGTGGCAGAACACCATGAGCAGCGACACCAGCCCTCCGCCACAGTCGTAGCTGCCTAGGCCATAGAGACGGTCGCCCTCTGTCTGTGCGACGTGGGGTGGACGGGTCCAGGTGGGCACTGGGCGCACGGTGTCGATATGGGCATTCAGCAGCAGGGTGGGGCGGGAGGCGTCATAACCCGGAGCCACACACCACAGGTTATTGGCCTCCCGGTGAGGGGAAAGGCCTGTTTTCTGCATCCAAGTCTCCAAATAGTCGGCTGCCGCAGTCTCCTCACGGCTGATGCTGGGGATGGCAATCAGTTGGCTGAGCAGTTCTGTCGCCTGATGGGTATATGCCTCGGTCATGTCGGTTGTCTCTCAAATATAATTATTCAAGTTCGCATTCGTCTATACTCCTACCCTCCATGTAATCAATTTCTTTTGCAAAAGCTTGAGACTGATTCAGAAGATAGCGGCAATGCGGCGAATCTGTCTGAGTTTCTCCATAAACGAATCGTCGCGTTCTGCCATCAACATATCGTATTCGTTCTGCATGGCCAGCAAGGGGGCTGCGTCAACACCGAGAGCGGCCTCCATCATCATGGCCAATTCGGGACTGAGCGACCGCTTGCCATTCAGCATCTCATTGAAGGCAGAATAGGATATTCCTATCTTCTTGGCCAGTCCGCGCTGAGAAATGCCACGGTATTCCAGTTCGTCTTTCAACACCTCACCAGGATGGGTGGGTTGAAAGGGCTTCAGATTGTTTGCTATCATCTGCGGATTTACTCCTTCAAGTGTTGTCATATCTCGTCCTC
>CAMZHP010000021.1 GCA_947306845.1 uncultured Prevotellaceae bacterium | reverse complement strand
AGGAGGCTTGCGGCGGAGTGGGCACTAAATCTGCTCCCTGTTTGCTGAACTTCCCCTCGGGATTCACACCTGAAAAGACCAATACAGGCTCCGGATGGTACCAATGGAAGAGCGGCTACTTCAAGGATGGTACTCCGACAGGCATAGACAATCCTGTTGCTGATGGCTTGTCTAAAGAAGGTGAGTGGTACAATCTCCAAGGACAGCGTATTGCCTCTCCTCATCACGGCATCTATATCCGCAATGGCAAGAAATACATGGTGAAATAGATGCTTAGTTCATAGTGCATCATCATGGTGCATAGTAAGGGGGCTGATTGTCGCAATCAGCCCCCAAGTTCTTTCCAGTCTCTCTTGGCTCTTTGATGACTATATCATCATTCCTGTTTGATAGACTAGTGCAGAGACCACCCATGCTACGGCGGTGGTATAGACAGCCGCGAAGATGGCCCAACGCCAACTGCCTGTCTCATTCTTGATGGCAGCAATGGTGGCGATGCAGGGAAAATAGAGCAAGACAAACAGCAGGAAGCAATAGGCAGAGAGGGGCGTAATGCCTTCTGCGGTCATCTGCTGTCGAAGCACAGGATAGCGCTCGCTGCTTTCAGAAGCACTGTCATCGGCCACCTCTTCGTCGCCAGTATATAGTACGCCAAGAGTGGAGGTGACGATTTCTTTCGCTCCGACACCTGCGATGAGGCCAACGTCAAGTTTCCAGGTGAAGCCTTGGGGGGTGAAAAGGGGCTCGATGGCCTTTCCCACATGACCGATGTAACTCTGCTCCTGTTGCTCTTGCTTGGAGAGCTCTTCATGGTGGGGAAAATAACCTAAAGCCCATACGATGACGCTGGCAACGAGGATGATGCCACCCATCTTCTTCAGATATTGCTTGCCTTTCTCCCAAGTATGGCGCAGCATGGCCTTGCCCGTGGGAATGCGGTAGGGAGGCAGCTCCATCACAAATGGGGTGTCGTCACCTTTCACCACAAACCGGCTGAACAGACGGCAGATGAGCACGGCCATTGCGATACCAATAACATAGAGTGAGATCATGATGAGCGACTGGTAGCGTGCGGCGAAGAAGGTGCCTATGATCATGATATAGATGGGCAGTCGTGCGGAGCAACTCATAAACGGCAGGATGAGCATGGTGAGCAGCCGCGACTTACGGCTCTCTATGGTGCGGGTGGCCATTACGGCTGGCACGTTGCAACCAAAGCCCATGATGAGGGGGATGAACGACTTGCCGTGCAGACCCATCTGATGCATCAGCTTGTCCATGATAAATGCGGCGCGGGCCATGTAACCCGAGTCTTCCATGAAGGAGATAAAAGCATAGAGAATAAGAATTTGGGGCAGGAAGATGATGACCGCTCCCACACCGCCTACTACACCGTCGACCAACATGTCCTTCACCGGACCGTCGGGTAGGGTGGCACTCAACCAGTCGCCAAGCCATCCGAATCCGGCATCTATCCAGTCCATCGGATACTGTCCCAGGGAGAAAGTGACTTGAAACATGACGAAGAGCAGTAGGGCAAACAACGGAATGCCCAGCCAGCGGTTGGTGATGACCTTGTCAAGAAAATGCGTCATGCGGTAGGCACTGGAATTGTCCCCCTCCAAGAAACCGGCCTCTTTCAGCGCACCACGGATAAATCCATATTTGGCATCCATCACTGCCGTTTCGCTGTCGTCCTTGGTGTCGTCTTTGATTTGGATGGCTGCTCTGTCACGCGCGGAGAGGATTTGCTGACCGTTGGGTAATGTCTGTACAAAACGCTCTACATCCCTGTCGTTCTCCAGCAACTTGATGGCCAGATAGCGGGTGGAATAGCGCAAACGTGCCTTTTTTTCTTTCTTGATTTCTTTCTGAATGGCTTTAATGCCCGCTTCCACATATTGTCCATGGTTGATGTGGATATGGCGGAAAACAGCCTTGTTGGGGCGTGGGCCATGGGCATAGTCATCGCTGTGGTTGCCGCCGTGGTGGCTTTCGTATGCCTTGTGCCACTCGGCAATCTCTGCTGCCACGATGGGGTTGATGTTGCCGTCGCGGTCGAGGAAGTCGTTGCCCTCATAGATGTTGATGATGATATGGAATAGCAGATCTACGCCACGGCCAGTCTTGAACACGGTGGGAATCATCGGCACACCGAAGAGCTGTCCCAGCTTCTGAGAATCGATGAGGTCGCCACGGCGTTCCGTCTCGTCAAACATGTTGAGCGCGCATACCATGCGGAGGTTCATGTCCACCAACTGTGTGGTGAGGTAGAGGTTGCGTTCCAGATTGCTGGCATCAATCACGTTGATCACTACATCGGGCGTCTTTTCCACTATCTGCTTGCGCACATACAGTTCCTCGGGACTGTATGCGGAGAGGGAGTAGGTGCCAGGAAGGTCGACGATGGAGAACTCGTAACCCTCAAACGTGGCATGTCCTTCTTTGGCATCTACCGTCACTCCGGAATAGTTGCCCACACGCTCATGAGCTCCAGATGCAAAATTGAACAAAGAGGTCTTGCCACAGTTGGGGTTGCCCACAAGAGCTACATTGATATGGCGGCGTCGCTTCATGGCGGCATCGTGCAACTGACGATCGGTGAGGGGAGTCTCGTCTTCCTCTACCATCATCCCTGTTTGGTCGCCGGCGTTCTGCTGTTGGGCTTGTGAACGGGCTTCCTGCTCGGTGATGATTTCCACCATCGATGCCTCGTCACGGCGGAGCGACACTTCGTAGCCCATTACCTTATATTTCACCGGGTCTTGCAACGGGGCGTTCAGAAGGGCCTCCACTACGGTGCCGCGGATGAATCCCATCTCCACGATGCGCTTGCGGAAACTGCCGTGACCCAGCACTTTCACAATCATGGCCCTTTCGCCGATTTGAAGTTCGGATAGTCTCATGCTCGGTTGTTTTTGAGATGAATAACTTGTGTTGGTTTGAGATGCAAAAGTACAAAAAAAAGTGTCATCTCATTGATATGCAGCTTCTTTTCTTTATCAAATACCTTGAAATGGGGACGCTAAATGACAAAGTAATAAGATAATACCTAATTTTTGTCGATACATTTGCTGGTCAAGTCTATGTGTTCGCAGAATGATCAAATTCTTCAGCTAACAGACTTGCGTTTCGTGGTTTTTTTACTAATTTTGCACTCACAATGGAAATACACGATTGGTTGTCAAGGACAAAAGCGGGCAATCTGGTGGTTGTATGCATGGTGGCAATAGCTGCTGTGTGGCTGGTGGCGTGCTCTTCTTCCCGCTACATACCCGACGGCCAATACCTGTTACAAAGAGTGGAATTGCGGTGTGATGACGATGATTTCGACACAGGCTCCTTGGAACAGTATGTCCGCCAAAAAGGCAACTCCAAATGGTTCTCTCTCTTCAAGATTCCTCTCGGGGTCTATGCCATGGGAGGCAGAGACAGTACGAAGTGGATCAACCGTACGCTTCACCGTATTGGTGAGGAGCCGGTGCTCTATGACACCGCTCAGGCTAAGCTCACCCGTTCCGACCTGCTCACTGCGATGCAGAACATGGGTTATATGGATGCTAGCGTGGATCATACAGTGGAGATTAAAGACAAGAAGCTAAAGGCCGTTTATACGCTGCGGCCAGGAAGTCCTTTCCTGATCAGGCACATGCGCTATGACATCCAGGACGGGACAATCGACAGCATCCTTACAGCCAACGATTCCGTCCTCTTAAGGTTGCATGATGGTTCTCCATTCACCATCAACGGTCTTGATGGGGAGCGCTCGCGCATCACATCGCTCCTCATGGACAGGGGGTATTGGAAATTCCATAAAGAATTCATCCGCTTTGAGGCCGACACCATGATGGGAAGTCGTTTGGTTGATGTTACAATGCATCTGCGCAAATACCGGGCCAACAACGACATGCCTGAGACACCGCATCCTTGCTACCGGATACGCCATGTCAACTTCGTCTCTGCTGATACTACTGGTTCGCAAATCCGCCAGAGTTTGTTGGATAACAATACACTGATAGAGGAGGATAGTCTTTACAGCGCTTCGGCAGTGCAGAATACCTATAACAATTTCGGCCGTCTGCAAGCGGTGAAGTATGCCAACCTCCGATTTACGGAAGTGCCAGACTTCAACTTGCTCGACTGCACCGTGCAGTATGGTGTCAACAAGCCCAGTACCATTCTTTTTCAGCCTGAAGGCACCAATACTGCTGGAGATCTCGGCGCGGCAGTGTCGGTGACTTATCAGAACAGGAATCTATTCCATGGGTCGGAACAGCTTTCTGTTCAGTTGCGTGGGGCATTTGAGGCCATCACTGGCTTGGAAGGCTATCAGAACAAAAACTACAACGAATATGGCATCGAGTCGAAACTGACGTTTCCCAGATTTGTCGCTCCTTTCCTCTCTACAGAATTCAAAAGGAGTTTCAAGGCCACTACCGAACTGTTGCTGAGCTATAACCTGCAGAACCGGCCTGAATTCCACCGGAGGGTATTGTCGGCCGATTGGAGATATCGATGGGGAAAACCTGGTGACAGGTGGACCTATAGGTTTGATGCCTTTGACCTCAACTATATCCGCATGCCGTGGATCTCAGCGACATTCAAAAAGGAATACCTCGACAGCGTGAACAACCGCAATGCCATCCTCAAATACAACTATGAGGACCTCTTCATCTTGCGAACGGGATTCGGCATCACCTACAACGACCGCATCAATGCAGTGAAGGCCAATGTGGAGTTGGGAGGCAATCTGCTCAGAACAGTGGCTTCGGCACTCAATTTCAAACGGGATGAGAACGGGCAGTATAAGCTCTTCAACATCGCTTTCGCACAGTATGTTAAGTGTGACTTCGATTTCACGAGAATCTTCGACTTCGATGAGCACAATGCCTTGGTGATCCATGCAGGCGTTGGCGTCGCCTATCCTTATGGAAACAGCAATATACTGCCTTTCGAGAAACGCTATTTCTCAGGTGGAGCCAACTCGGTGAGGGGATGGCGGGTCAGAGGACTGGGGCCAGGCTCGTTCAAAGGCAGCAACGGAGCCATCGACTTCATCAACCATACAGGAGACATGAAGATTGACCTTAGTATGGAGTACCGCACACACCTGTTCTGGAAAATCAACGGTGCCCTGTTCCTCGACAGCGGCAATATCTGGACGCTCCGCGATTATGAGGGGCAGCCAGGCGGACAGTTCAGCTTCCGACGATTCTATAAAGAACTCGCAGTGGCCTACGGACTGGGCCTGAGACTCAATTTCGGATATTTCGTCCTGCGCTTTGACATGGGCATGAAGGCTATCGACCCCGCTTATCAGGACTGCAGCGAGCATTACCCTATCGCCCATCCTGATTTCGGTCGCGACTTCGCGTTCCACTTCGCTGTGGGACTTCCGTTCTAATGCTTTCTCTCCAATATTATAACCTATTCGATATGGGCAATAACCGTTTATGTTATCTCACACGCAATTACAGAGGGGTGAATGGGTCTGGAAACAAGGCCAAGACCGATAATGAGGACACATTGCAGGAGATGGGGGCGGTCAACCTCGGACTGCGACGCACCTTTCATGACAATGCTGTGCTCAAGTTTCTCCTTGACCTTGCTGGGGTCGTACTCTACTGCTTCCGGCTTAGGAAGGGTGATGTAGTGGTTCTGCAGTATCCCGTCAAGAAATATTTCTCCTTCTTGTGCCGCGCTGCTCATTTGAGAGGGGCAAAGGTGGTTGCTCTCATCCATGACCTCGGATCCATGCGGCGCAAAAAACTCACAATTCATAAGGAAATCAACAGATTGATGCATGCAGACTACGTGATCGCCTCCAATGAAGTGATGAGAATGTGGCTCAGCAAGCATGGATATACTCATCCTCTTGGCGCGTTGGGACTGTTCGATTATCGCTCTGTCACCTGCCATCAGGAGAAGGCGGGAGAACAAAAAGGGCCGTGGACTCCTTCCATTGTCTATGCAGGGGCACTTGCCATGAGGAAGAATGCCTTCATCCTTAAAATGCCGGATATCATCGAGGGATATAGGATGCATGTCTATGGCAACCGTTCCGGATTACCTGGACTGAAGGAGAACGAAGGACTTGTCTTCCATGATTTCATGCCAGCAGACCAGTTTATCCAAGAGGTTGAGGGGGATTTCGGCCTGGTATGGGACGGGGATTCCGTGGACAGTTGCACGGGCAGTTTTGGGGAATACTTGCTGTATAATAGCCCTCACAAAGTGTCTTTCTATCTCAGGGCCGGTATGCCTGTCATCATCTGGGAAGAGGCAGCTCTCGCCAAATTGGTGGAAAAGGAGGGTATAGGATTCAGTATCGGAAGTATCGGACAACTTGGCGAAAGACTTGCCAGTATCACAGACGAACAGATGGCTGCCATGCGCGACAACGTGAAACGCGTCAGCGACTCCCTGGCACGAGGCGATTTCTTCAAGAAGGCACTGGAGAAGGCGCTAGGAGAGATGGCTAAGAAATGATGGACGGTTGCTTTTTTCATTTTTCATTTTCAAATAAGACATTATGGCTACATACGACATACGGCCCTTGCAAATGCGAATGCTGAGTGTGCTCGAGGCTATTGACAAGACTTGCAAGGAACACCAACTCCGTTATGGAATCTTTTCGGGAAGCCTCATTGGGGCGGTCAGGCATAAAGGATTCATTCCGTGGGATGATGATGTCGACATCCTCATGCCAAGACCCGACTACGAGAGATTCATTCAGCACAGCAAGGAGTGGCTCCCCGAGCCTTATGAGTTTGTTTGCGCTGAAAACGACAAGGACTATCCGTTGCCCTTTGGTAAGGTACAGGATGCTTCTACAACTCTCATCGAACGGCTGCACCTCAGTTATCTCGGGGGAATCTATGTCGATGTATTCCCGCTCGATGGCGCTCCCACCAACATCTGGGTGAGAAGGTTGCATTTCGCACGCTATGGGTTCCTCAGACAAGCGCTTTACTGGATACATCGAGATCCTTACCGTCATGGAAAAGGACCCGCCTCATGGGTACCCCTTCTCACGAGGAAAGTGACCACCATGGAGGCGATACAGAGAAAGATCAGAAAGCTGCTCACCAAGTATGATTATGAGAAGTCCACGTTCGTGGGTGATTATACTGATGGCATCAGAGGTGTCATGCCTAAAAAGGTGGAGGGTGAGTACGCACCCTATGTCTTTGAGGGCAAAACTGTCATGGGGGTAAAGAATTATCACTACTACTTGACACAAATCTATGGTGATTATATGAAAATCCCCGATGGAGACCATCAGAAGCAACATAACTTCCATATTCTCGACCTCAATTTGCCATACCGAGAGTATAAGGAACAACAAGCCATAAAGACAGACAACGATTAAGAATATGGAGAAGGACTACCTGGTAAGCATGGATGCTGAGGAAAGAAACGGATACCTCGTCAGCGAAGAGATGAAAAAGGTGTGGAACGTGCAACTTGACATGTTCCAACTTCTCATCGAGGTGTGCAGAAAACATCAACTTAGATGTTGGTGCGACGGAGGAACCCTGCTTGGAGCCATCAGACATCACGGATACATTCCCTGGGATGATGACATTGATGTATGTATGCCAAGACCTGACTATGACAAACTGCAGGAGGTGGCCAAGGAGGAGTTCCGATATCCTTATTTCTTCCAGACAGCCGCTACTGATGAGCATTATTATAGAGGGCATGCCCAAATCAGAAGAAGTGATACGGCGGCCATCAGACCATCGGATTGCAACAGGCCTTTCAACCAGGGAATTTTCATTGATTTGTTCGTTCTTGAAGGTGTGCCTGATGACATGCAGGAGGCAAGGGAAGTGGTCAGGATGGCGAATAAACGCATGAAACGGCTCAAGGCCGTGGACTATGACATTATCGCTTCTGGAAGGTTGGGCCTTGTCTTCCGGAAAATGAAATGGAACTACCTTGTGAGAAAACATGGCTTCTACAATCTCTTTCAACCCATAGAGGATGCTTACAGAAAGCATGCCTGGGATGATTGTGATAAAGTGGCGGAACTGGGCATCGACGGCACCAAGTTCATTTTCGACAAACACATATTCGACCAGACCCAATGGGTGCCTTTCGAGAATATGAAGGTGCCAGTGCCGGAGGGGTACGATCTATTCCTCAGAACCCAATATGGGGCACAATACATGACCCCCGTGCAGGCTCCCACTAATCATGGGGAACTGATTATCGATACCACTCGCAGTTACAAGGATCTGATGCCGATGGTCAGGAAAACATACAAACAAAGTATTTGGAAAAGATTGAGAAAAAAACTGTGATGTTTGGCATCAGTCAGAAGTCAGGTGTCTTTTTCTTGCCATTTTCTTAAGAATTATCTTGCCATTCACATCTTTTTTTCTTACTTTTGCATGTTATGATGAGATTTATCGCGCTCGGAAGCGGGAGCAGCGGGAATTGCTATTGTCTTTTCACCGAAAACGATGGACTGATGATAGATGCAGGCATCGGAGTCCGCTCGCTGAAGAAATTCTTCAACGAATATGGGATTGTGAATACCAGCATCCACTCTATCCTGCTCACACACGACCATGCCGACCATGTGAAATCGGTGGGAAGCCTCAGCCATGAGCTTGGTGTGCCCGTCTATTCCACTAGGATGGTGCATCAAGGCATTCGCAACAATTATTGCGTGCGTCATAAAGTGGAAGCGGCACACGTCAGATACATCGAGAAAAACAAGTCCATCATGATAGGCGATTTTGAAGTGATGCCATTCCATGTGCCCCATGACAGCACCGACAATGTGGGCTTCATGGTGACACAGGGAGATGTCCGCTTCTGCTTGGTCACCGATGTCGGTCATATCACGGATGAGATCAAGTCGTTTATTCAAAAGGCCAACTATCTTGTCATTGAGGCCAACTATGATGAGGAAATGCTGCAAGGCGGAACCTATCCTCAGCATCTGAAAGTGAGGATCAACAGCGACAATGGGCATCTGAGCAATCGTGACTGTGGCGTGGCACTGGCAGAGAACGCCACCCCGGAGCTGCGCCATGTATGGCTCTGCCATCTGAGCGAGGAAAACAATCATCCAGAGCTGGCACGCATCACAGTGGAGCAGGTGCTCAGGCAGTATGGCATTATAGCAGGGAAGGATTTCAAACTGGAAATCCTCAAAAGAAAAACACCATCGGGATTCTATGAGTTGAGGTAAGCCGTCTCAGCCTTGCAATATTCCTCCGACCATTGAAGGCCAATACTCTCAATCATGTTGGGAAACGAACGGGCTATGCTTACATAGGCAAGGCCTGCGAGCACGTTGCCCCTGAACTCATAGCCGGGCAGGGCAGGAATGCGGTAGGTGAGTGAAAAGTCGATGCCTCCCTGCACCAAAGCTGCTGTCTGCATGGCAATCAGACGCACCTGGTTGTCGCCATACATGTCGAGTATCCCCATCACATCCTTCAGCAGACTGACGACCGATTCGCACGGCTCCATCACATGGGGAGAAGGAGGCAGTGTTTGTACCACTGCCTCCTGCGCTTCTTCCATCTGTGTTTCCTGCGGTGCTGTTCCCGACATTTCATCTTCGGTGAACAGCATAAGCTGGTTGGGGTCAGGTCGTTGGCGGCGCTTTCTCATATAGAGTCTTAGTCTGCTTGTCAGGAGCTAGAGTTTCTCTCTTTTAATCTCTCACTTTATAGGTAAATCATATGTCTAAACTCCTACACTCCTAATCTCCTACACTCCTAATCTCCTCCCCAACAGGATTAATATGCGAAAAGCGGATAATCCTTCATCGTCGCGTTGACCTTGGCACGGACGCGTGCAATCACCTCTTCGTTCTCTGGGTCATTGAGCACTTCCTCGATGAGGTCGGCGATAAGCACCATCATGTCTTCCTTGGCACCACGGGTGGTGATGGCGGGTGTGCCGAGGCGGATACCTGAGGTCTGGAAGGCACTGCGTGAGTCAAACGGCACCATGTTCTTGTTCACGGTGATGTCGGCTGCTACAAGGGCGTTCTCTGCCACCTTTCCGGTGAGGTCGGGATATTTCGTGCGAAGGTCAACGAGCATCGAGTGGTTGTCGGTGCCGCCACTGACAATGCCGAAACCACGTTTCACCAGTTCCTCGGCCAGCACGCGGGCATTGGTCTGCACCTGCTTGGCCCAAACTTTGAACTCTGGCTGAAGAGCCTCTCCGAATGCAACGGCCTTGGCAGCGATGACATGCTCGAGTGGTCCGCCCTGAATGCCTGGGAATACGGCGCTGTCGAGCAATTGGCTCATCATCTTCACCACACCCTTCGGAGTCTTCTTGCCCCAGGGGTTCTCGAAGTCCTTGCCCATCAGGATAATACCGCCACGCGGACCACGGAGGGTCTTGTGAGTGGTGGAGGTGACGATGTGGGCATATTTCACAGGGTTGTCGAGCAGACCTGCAGCGATAAGGCCGGCTGGGTGAGCCATGTCGATCATCAGCAGGGCACCCACCTCGTCGGCGATGGCGCGCATCCGCTTGTAATCCCACTCACGGCTGTAGGCAGAACCACCTCCGATGATGAGCTTGGGCTTGTGCTCGCGAGCAAGGGCTTCCATCTCGTCATAGTCCACACGTCCCGTCTCTTTGTTGAGATTGTACCCTACGGGCTTGTAGAGGATGCCGCTGGTATTGACGAATGAACCATGGGAGAGGTGACCACCGTGGGCAAGGTTGAGGCCCATGAAGGTGTCACCGGGATTGAGCACTGTCAGAAGCACAGCAGCATTGGCTTGTGCGCCGGAGTGTGGCTGTACATTTGCCCACTCGGCACCGAACAGCTGTTTCACTCGCTCACGGGCGAGGTTCTCCACTTCGTCCACCACCTGACAACCACCATAGTAGCGCTTGCCTGGGAGGCCTTCGGCATATTTGTTGGTCAGGCAACTTCCCATAGCCTGCATCACCTCATCGCTGACGAAGTTCTCTGAGGCAATCAGTTCCATGCCTTTCAACTGACGTTGGTGTTCTCTCTCAATGAGTTCAAAAATCTCTTGGTCTCTTTTCATTACTGTTGTTTGTTATATAATATAAAACTTGTCTTTATTCTCTCACATTAATCATATCTCTCACCTCTCACTTCTCACCCCTCACCTCTTATGAAATAATCTCCACATGGTTGATGTCTTGCTCCTTGTCGCAGTAATGGCAGCGGAGGATGCCTCGTGCCTTGTCCACCACGTTGAAGACAGTGGCCATGGGCTCATTGTTGGTGATGCATTTGGGATTGTTGCACTTCACGATACCGTGGAGCTCGTCGGGGGTGACAACCGTCTTCTTCTCTACTACCTCATAGTCGTGGATGATGCTCAGCACCACGTTGGGGGCCACCACAGACAGGCGTGAGATCTCATCGTCAGTGAAATAACGGTCGCTCACCTTGATGATGCCTTTTTGTCCTACTTTGTTGGATGGGTAGTTGAAACCGATGGTCACAGGTGCTGACAACTGGGCCAGCCCCAGGAGGTTGACCACCTGGAAGGTCTTGTCAGAGGGAATATGGTCGATTACAGTGCCGTTCTCAATGGCTGCTACAAGTCTTTCTTTCTTGTTCATGGGCTTATCGGGCAAGGTAGGGGGAGTGAATGATGGTAGGGTCGTTTCTCACGTCGTCGAGGGTGATGCCGAGCACATCGCAGATAATGGCCTCACGGGCATAGAGACCGTTTTGTGCTTGCTGAATGTAATAGGCCTGAGGGGTGGTGTCCACATCATAGGCAATCTCGTTGACACGGGGCAGCGGATGGAGTACCTTCATCGACAACTTGGCCTTGCCGAGCATGTCAGCCCTCAGGATGCAGCTGTTCTTCACTTGCTCATACTCCATGAGGTCGGAGAATCGCTCTTTCTGCACGCGGGTCATATAAACGATGTCGGCCTTGGAGATGATGTCTTCGGTCAGTGTGGTATGTTCCTCAAAGCGTATGCCTTTCTCCTTGCAGTAGAGTTTGTACTCATTGGGCATCGACAGTTCTTCTGGAGCGATGAAGTGAAAGGTGGGGTTGAAGTGCCGCATTGCCATGAGCAGGGAGTGTACGGTCCTGCCGTATTTCAGGTCGCCCACCAGGCAGATGGTCAGATTCTCAAGTGTGCCCTGAGTCTGGTAGATGGTGTAGAGGTCGAGCATGCACTGTGAAGGGTGCTGGTGGGCACCGTCACCGGCATTGATGATGGGCACGGGTGAGATCTCGCTGGCATATTGGGCGGCACCCTCGATGTAATGGCGCATGGCTATCACATCGGCATAATTGCTGACCATCAGGATGGTGTCCTTCAGTGTCTCGCCTTTCGACACGCTGGAGGCCTTGGCATCGGAGAAACCGATGACTCGTGCCCCAAGGCGGTTGGCGGCTGTCTCAAAGCTCAGGCGGGTTCGGGTGGAAGGCTCGTAGAATAGGGTGGCAACGACCTTGCCCTTGAGGAGCTCACGGTTGGGATATTTCTCAAACTCTTGAGCCAATTCAATCATGTAGAGGATTTTCTCCCGCGACAAATTGGCTATCGTCACAAAGTTGCGCTTATCCATGTGGATGATGTTGTTTGATTTCGAGCGCGAAGTTACGCATTATTTTTAATTTATTTGCCATAATTAAAAAGAAAATTGTAAATTTGCACCGCATTACGGCTCAGTCTCACCATGACAAGGGTGTGGGAGTTGAGGAGCGAAAGCGAAACGTGTAAATAATACATTATGAGGAAAAAGATCGTCAACGTGCTCTGGGGCATCCTCCTCGGACTGGTCATTATAACAGCGGTAGGTGCCGTGGCTATTTGGAACGGATGGGTAGGATATATGCCGGACATGGCTGAATTGCAGAACCCTATTAGTAAATTCTCATCACAAGTTTATTCCTCTGACGGGAAGCTCATGGGTACCTACGCCTCGAGCAGGGAAAACCGTATCTCCACTCCTTACAACAATATCTCGCCCAACCTGGTGCATGCGCTGATTTCCACGGAAGACGCACGCTTCTACGATCATTCGGGCATCGATTTCACAGCGCTCGGCAGGGCCATCGTGAAAACCGGTATCATGCGGAGGGAAAGTGCGGGTGGCGGATCGACCATCACACAGCAGCTGGCCAAGCAATTGTATTCAGAGGTGGCGCACAGCAAGCTTGAGCGCCTATTCCAGAAACCCATCGAATGGGTCATCGCTGTCAAGTTGGAACGAACTTTCACCAAGGAGGAAATCATCACGATGTACCTCAATTACTTCGATTTCCTCTACAATGCCATCGGTGTGAAGAGCGCAGCAAAGACCTATTTTAACAAAGAACCCAAAGAGTTGACGGTCGTGGAGTCGGCAACGTTGGTCGGTCTTTGCAAGAACCCCTCCTTCTACAATCCTGTGAGGTATCCCAACCGATGCCTGGAGCGCCGTAATATCATCCTTGCGCAAATGTACAAAGGTGGCTATATCAGCGAAGGAGATTGCAGAAAGTATATGGTGGAACCGTTGAAACTTGACTTCCAACGTTCCGGCGACAGGGAGACGACACTGGGCATCGCCCCTTATTTCAGGGAGTATCTCAAGCAATATATGATGGCGAAGAAACCTGACCCCAAGGATTATCCCTCATGGAAGAAGGCTCAGTTTCACATCGACTCCATTTACTGGGAGAACGACCCGCTTTACGGATGGTGTAATAAGAATACCCGCCGCGGCGGCCAGCCCTACAATATCAATACCGACGGACTGCGCATCTATACGACCATCGACACCCGTATGCAGAAGTATGCCGAGGAGGCTGTCATGGAGCATTTGTCGCAGACCTTGCAGCCGGCATTTAACTCGCAGGTCAGAAACAGTTCGCGTGGGCCGTTCTCCAGCAAAATGTCAAGGCAGGACTATGAGCGTGTGATGAACCGTGCCATTAAGCAGAGTCACCGTTATTTGGCCCTCAAGGAGGCAGGTGCCTCCGAGGAGGAAATCAAGAAGAATTTCGACAAGCCTGTCGAGATGAGGGTGTTCACATACAATGGCGAGGTCACTAAAGTGATGTCTCCTCTCGACTCCATCAAGTACTACAAGACTTTCCTTAGGTCTGGTTTCGTCAGCATGGATCCGCACAACGGAGCGGTTAAGGCTTATGTGGGCGGTCCCAACTATGAGTATTTCCAGTACGACATGGCCATGGTGGGACGCCGGCAGGTGGGTTCTACCATCAAACCCTATCTCTATTCGCTGGCAATGGAGAACGGATTCACACCATGTGACCAGGCTCCCAACCGCGCCCAGACTTATTATGAGAACGGCGGAAGGTGGACTCCTCGCAACGGTAGCCGGGCAAGATACGGTGCCATGGTGACACTCAAATGGGGGTTGCAACAGTCGAACAACTGGATTTCGGCCTATCTCATCAATAAGTTCACTCCACAGGCCCTGAAGGATTTGCTCAATAAGTATGGCATCTACAATCCCAATATCAAGGCGACGATGGCGCTCTGTCTCGGTCCGTGTGAGGTGACAGTGGGTGAGATGGTGAGCGCATACACCGCTTTTGCCAACAAGGGCATCCGGTGCGCTCCCTTCATGGTCACTCGCATTGAGGATAGTGAGGGCAACATCATTTCCAACTTCCTTCCTCAGTTCAATGAGGTCATCAGCGAGAGCAGCTCTTACAAGATGCTTGAACTGCTCAGAGCCGTGGTCGATGGTGGCACTGCGCACAGGGTACGAGGAAATGGTATATCTGGCGAGATTGGCGGCAAGACGGGTACGACCAACGACAATGCGGACGCATGGTTCATGGGAGTCACACCTCAGCTTGTCAGCGGATGCTGGGTAGGTGGCGAGGACCGTGATATCCATTTCGCGTCCATGGCCTTAGGACAGGGTGCGGCTGCTGCTCTGCCTATCTGGGCGAAATTCATGAAAAAGGTGTATTCAGATGCCAGCCTCGACTATTCGCAAAGTGCTAAGTTTGATGTTCCAAAGGATTTTGACACCTGTGAAGACAAACCGTCTCAGTTCGATTTCGGTATTGAGGACGTGTATGAGTAACGGGGCGTCTCCCTTCTTTTGATACATATCAATAAAACGCATAAAAATGCAAGAATTTCATGGTTTTTATTGGCTGTGTGCCCACACAGTTGTAATTTTGCCATGCAATTCAGACATTAATTATTGATTAAAAGTTGTAAGTTATGGATATGTTTCTGATGGCTGTCCGCATCCTCGGAGTGGTGGCCGAAATGAAGGAGAAAACCCACAAGGTATTTGGATAATAGAATGACGTGATCAGCATTTATACATGGGCTTCCATGTAAGTCTTGTTTTCCGCTGCCCATCTTGATGATGAGTGGCGGTTGTTTTTTGCCTTTTCTGATGATTTGTTCATTCAAATAGATAGGAAAGCAGTGCCCTGCAAAATTTTCCCTCGTTTTTCTTGCGCTTTTGGAAAACAATCGTTATCTTTGCAGAAAACCACGTGTTATGACTGAGCAACAGATGAAATCCATTTCCGTTGACGACTTGTTCTCAAGCGGAAGAATATCAAGAAAGACATACAACACCCTCGTGAGAGCGCGGATGCGCAATGTGTTCGACCTTAAAAGGTATGAGTCGGGCCTTACTCGGCTGTTCCGGGGAGGAACCAGTGGCATGCGTGAAATCAATACGCTGCTTACTGAACTGACCGCGTCGGACAATATTCCAGAGATGTCGTCCCTGTTCTTCGCCATGGAGGAGCCTGAAATGTCGAAAGGGGAGCAGTTGCTTGCCTCCCTGTCGGATGATGACCTCGCTTTGCTGGGCATTGTCTACAGAAAGGAGATTGCCCGACTGCTGCAGAGCCATGAGCGGACTGCTACCAAGATAGCCAATGCGCTTAGTCTGGTGCCGGTGAGTCATTTCATCCGTGATTTCTTGTTGGAGGAGGATGAGCGCATTCTCATGCTCAATGAGGTGGGGGAGACATCGATGCCGCAGGTGGCTTCGGTCAAGACCGCTATCAACGAGGAGGTGGCGCTGATTAAAAAGGGAGATGTGCCAGTGGCATTCCGCATCCTTTGTTATCAGGCGGAAGGACTCTTGGATGATGATGGCTTCGCGCTGTCCTATTTCCTTGAGCACCAGCATTTGCCTGTGCTCTATGTCATACAGAAGGCATTGATCGCCAATATGCATGATCAGGTATTTCTGGCTTTCCTGCAACGGTATGACGTGTTTGGGGGACAGGTGGAAATCGATCGGACGAAAATCGACAAGTCGGCCTTCACCATCACCACCTATTCCAATTTGGTGTTTGATGCTCTGTTCACCCCGGGTGCCTCTATGGAGGTGTTGGGCAAGTTCATCAGCGAGTTGGTGACGGATGATGCCAATGTCGCTTATCTCGCCGAGAAGGTAAGGGGCTGCTTGGTCACAGAGGATTCTGCATGCGTAGCCGAGATCATCGGGGAAGAGCATTTGATGTTGCATCCCCTTTGTGTGACGGTGATGCTGGGCAGGTTGCTGGCTCATTCGCAGACCGTTTTCGGTGGTTATCCGAGGAGTTTTGGAATAGCGATGGATGAACGGTGGATACACGCTTATGTCGTGGATCGGGAATTGGCCAAAGCCTTTGATTTCCAAAAAGAACTTTGGAGGTTCCGCAACAGTGTCGTCAGAATGAGCACCGATAATTATTCGGTGAATATGGAGGATTATGTGGCTTCCATCATCGGGGATGAGTATCCTGATTTGGCTGACAGACAAGATGATGTCACAGCCTTGATGAAAGTGATGGTGGTGGGCGAACTAGGTCTTGAGACCGACGAAGAGGGACTTGTCGTCATACCACGCAAACGTGACAAACCGCTTGCCGACCGGCTTTTTGCCATTCTCAGCAAGAGAAAGGAGCCCATGATGTTGGATGAGCTTACCGAACTGATCAATTCGGGTGATGGCAGAAGGTATGTCAGGGCATCGGTGTCGCTTGCGCTGAACAAGGATGAAAGGTTTCAGGGGAGCGGGAAGAAAGGATGTTACGCCCTGAGCGATTGGAAGTTGCCTTATTTCGGCAGCAATGCGGATATTGTCTACAAGGTGCTCGATGAGGCTAACCGCCCCATGAGAAGTGAGGAAATCGTGGATATCCTTGCCGCATACAGCTATAACAGCCAGTTCTCGAAAAACGACCTTTCTTCTGTCATCTCGTTGGGGAAGAAACTGTTTCGAAAACTTGGACTGGGCTATTACGGGTTGGTGGGGAGAGACTACCCCTCGGAGGATATCCAGCCTACCAAACGGGCTTTCGATGCTGAGGTGGATGCCTTGACGGAATTCCTTGACAAGCATCATCGTGTGCCCTCAATGAAAGGCAATGGAGATGAGGTCAGGTTGCGCACATGGTTCCTTAGGAAAAGGAAGGAATGGGAAGGCAGCAACAACTGGAGTGAGAGCAAACGACAGGTCTTTTCTCTCTTGATGGCAAAATACGATGCCATGGTGGCCGCCTTGCAGCCCCAACCCATGGAGGAAGCACTGCATGGGGATAGCGAGATGCCCGTTTCACCCGAAAAAACAGATTCGCAGAGCATAACCGCTTCTCCGGAGATATTGGCTGCAACGGCTTCTTCTGAAATACCATCAGTGCCAGCCTCTTCTGATGTCCCATCTTCTTCTGAAGATGTTCCTGACTCTGCAGAAAATGTTCCAGCTTCTTTTACAGAAGACGTTCCAGCTTCTTCTTTTGAAGATATTCCTGTTCTTTCTGAAGCCCAAGTACCTGCAGAAGTCCTGGTTTCTGATGAGGAGTGGGATGTGATGGCTTCCGAAGTGTGTAGCTTTGTGGAGAAGAATGAGCGCGAGCCTCTCTCAATGTTCACGGCTGAGGTGATGCTGGCCGATTGGTTGGCTGATCAGAAGCGGCGGATGCGTGAAGGACTGCTTTCTGAGGAACAAACCGCTATGTTGCTCGCCATACGTGATAGGTTGTGGTGAGGATAGAGACTTGAAGTTTTGTCCACTCTGTATCGAGAACTAAATAAATAAGAGCCTGCAATCAGCTGATTGCAGGCTCTTTTGGAGGTGCGTGGCGGATTCGAACCGCCGTACACGGTTTTGCAGACCGTTGACTAAGCCACTCATCCAACGCACCATGATTGGAATGCGGATGCAAAAGTAACACATTTTTTGCGTGCGGCCAAATTTTTTTAGCTATTTTTTTACTTCTCTGCCCTCACAAGGCGGTTTCATGTTTTTCCTCATGCTCTTTCCTAACCTCTTTGGACGAACCCCGGACTTGTCTCTCAGCGCACATCCGGGACAGCCATGGCATGGGTCGGAGGACTCACGGAATACTTTCCAAGCACGGTAGGTGAGGTAGGCGACAGACAGGACTATGACGAGAAAGACAATGCTATGCTGAAGCAACATGCTCGAGAATTGGTTTATTTGCAAAATATGTTTTGCAAATATAGCAAAAAAAAATTAAAATGACTGCCAATCGTCAGGGAATTGTCAAAAACGATCAGAATTCTTTGGGAAACAAACAAGTTTATTGAAGAAAAATGCGTATCTTTGCCATCTACTTGATTTGGATTTATTTATTCCTATTTTTTATTTTTAAATATGATTTATTCAAAAGAAGTCAAAAACATGTGTAACGTCTGCAAAGGCGCTTACCACGGTCCTGCTCCCATTCCAGAAGAAGGAAAATGGATTCAGGCAAAGGAAATCAAGGACATTTCTGGTTACACGCACGGCATCGGTTGGTGCGCCCCTCAACAGGGTGCCTGCAAACTGAGCCTCAACGTGAAGGAAGGTATCATTGAGGAAGCTCTCGTCGAGACCATCGGATGCACAGGTATGACTCACTCTGCTGCCATGGCCAGCGAAATCCTCCCTGGCAAGACGCTGCTTGAGGCACTGAACACCGACTTGGTGTGCGATGCTATCAACACCGCTATGCGCGAACTCTTCCTGCAGATTGTCTATGGCCGCACACAGAGTGCCTTCTCTGAGGGTGGTCTGGCTATCGGCGCCGGTCTGGAAGACCTGGGCAAGGGCCTGCGTTCGCAGACGGGCACGCTCTATGGCACAAAGGCAAAGGGCACTCGTTACCTTGAGCTCACCGAGGGTTACATCACCAAGCAGTTCCTCGACGAGAACGACGAGGTCTGTGGCTATGAGTATGTACACCTGGGCAAGATGATGGAGGCTATCAAAAATGGCATGGATGCCAATGAGGCCATGAAGAAGAACACTGGTTCCTATGGCCGCACGACCAAGGAGCAGGGTGCAGTAAAGGCTATTGACCCACGTAAAGAATAAGGAGGACACGACGATGATAAGAAAAGTACAGTTTGAGAGTCAGGAGCGCCGTATCAACCAGGTTCTTG
>CAMZHP010000020.1 GCA_947306845.1 uncultured Prevotellaceae bacterium | reverse complement strand
TTGTGCTGCGAGTAGTCATAATGATAGAACCCATATTCAGTGACCACCCAAAGGTTATGCCGGTCATCGACATACAGCACTTTCGCAGAGCCTTTCACACCGAGCCGTGCCAGCTGTTCCTTACCATCCTTTCTCCAAATACCTGTCTCACGAGCATAAGTAAACAGGTTTCCGGTGCAGCTCATCCATAAAACAGAGTCGGCAGTCTCCCTGAC
Organism: uncultured Prevotellaceae bacterium; assembly: GCA_947306845.1. The sequence continues at coordinate 19,236 of CAMZHP010000020.1, read as the reverse complement.
AAAGGCAACATCGTTGGTGCGTCCTCCGAAATCAAGGGGCATGTAGTTGCAGAAACGATAACCGTCGTAGCGGCTGACACCGTTGAGGGTGGAAAGCCAAATGTATCCGTAGCTGTCGCGGGTGATATCCCTCACGAAATTATCTGCCAAGCCATCCTTCACGTTGACGGTTCGGAAGAAATAATTGGAGGCGGAGCATGTCAACAGAGGTGCCAGGACCACCCATAATGTCAAGGTGCGCAGTGTCATTGTTTCTTTGTAATAGTTGATTTAACAAAAGTAATGAAAAAAAGCGATTTTCTCTTAGTTCGTTGAAAAATAATTTATTGAATTGATATTTTTTTAACATTTGCCTTCTAATATGTATTCATTCCTGTCCAGAATGTATTGACAACACAAAAGAGCACAAAAGAGATACACTCATGAGAATGACTGAAGTGTTTTATATGTATTTTTGTATCACTTTACAACAATTACCAAACAACTACATTTTCAGTTACCAATAACATTTTACAATTTCCAAGAAATCCAAATATAAAAAAAGAATTATTTATAGTTAGGTTTATTATTTCTAAACACATAAGGTTCGTGAAGAATCATAAGTGTCAAGTAAGTCGAAAGGTGCGGGCTAATGTCCGTGCATTTTTTGATGAATCCCCTATCCTGTCATTCATGAAACTCATCACTTTTTGATAAATTGGGTGGAATAATTGACATTAAGAAGAGGAAAATTTTCCCATTTACATATTTTTATGTATTTTTGCAAAAATCTACAGAGTGACGCTGGCCAGCGCCGCTGAAGACTTTTCAAAGGAATAACCTAACAAAATCAAAAATAACCGAAACATGAAGAAAAGAAAGTATGTCACTGGACGTGCTCTTTTGACCGCAGTCCTGTTCTCAGCTTTCACCATTCCGGGTCTTTTAGGAACGCCTACAGTCATGGCCGCTCCCATGGAGCAACAGCAGACAGGCGTCATCAACGGAACGGTGGTCGATGAGACCGGTGAGACGGTCATCGGTGCAACCATCACCATCAAGGGTGGCGATGCGTCCAAAGGTACGATTACCGACTTCGACGGTAATTTTTCCATTCAATGCAAGCCCGGAACCCAATTGGTGATTTCCTATGTGGGCTATGAGACGATGACAGTGCCTGCCCGCGACGGCATGCGCGTACAACTCAAGACCGACGCCATCTCGCTGCAAGGCGTGGAGGTTGTCGCCTATGGTGTGCAGAAAAAAGTCACTGTGACAGGCGCCCTCTCCTCCGTCAAGAGCGAAGACTTGGTGCGCACTCCTGTGTCATCTGTCAACAACGTGCTGGCCGGTCAGCTCTCGGGTGTGACCACCGTGCAGTATTCCGGTGAGCCAGGCTCAGATGCCGCCAGCATCTTCGTCCGTGGCCAGGCCACCTGGGTCGACTCCTCCCCCCTCATCCAGGTCGATGGTGTAGAGCGTGAGATGTGGGATATCGACCCCAACGAGATTGAGAGCATCACTGTGCTGAAAGACGCCTCCGCCACCGCCGTGTTCGGTGTGCGTGGTGCCAACGGTGTGGTGCTCATCACCACCAAGCGCGGTGCTGAAGGAAAGGCCAAGATTTCAGCCAACGTCTCCTTCTCCGCCCTTACCCCCACCAAGATGGTGGAGCAGACCTCCTCTTATGAGTATGCCACCTTCTACAACCAGATGTTGGCCAACGACGGCAACAACCCTGCCTTCTCCGACATCGTGCTGCAGAAATTCCAGGACGGCAGCGATCCCATCCGTTTCCCCAGCATGAAGTGGGATGAGTATATTATGAAAGATGTGACACTGCAGCAGCAGCACAACATCAACATCACCGGCGGCAACAAGAACGTGAAATACTTCATCAGTGCGGGTATGTTCACCCAGGACGGCATGTTCAAGGAGTTCGGCAAGTCATGGGACTACGGCTACCAGTACCAGCGTTTCAACTACCGCTCCAACCTTGACATCAACGTGACAAAGACCACCCTGCTGAGCTTCAACATCGCCGGTAAGGTGGATGACGCCGCCAAACCACGCACAGGCCAGGGAGCAGGAGGCATGATCAAGGCCATCTACGCCGCCACGCCGTTCTGTAGCCCCGGCATCATCGACGGACGCTACATCATCAACACCAACCAGGCTGCCGACAATTCCGACGGAGTGGTGCTCCCGTTCGTGGGAGAGTCGCCCATGACTTACTACGCTTATCAGCCTGGTGCTTTCCATACCAACAACAACAAACTATCGATGGACCTCGTGCTCGACCAAAAGCTCGACATGATCACCAAAGGTCTCTCCGTCAAGCTCAAGGGTTCTTACAACAGTAGTTTCCTGGTGCAAAAGACCCTCACGGCGTCGGTAGCCTCCTACACCCCAGTGTGGACATGGAACGATGAGAGCAAGACCGACGGCTACCTGATGTACCGCAAGTCGGGCTCCGATGTCGAACCGACCTACAGCTATGGTTACGGCAAGGGCCGCGACTGGTATGCCGAAGGCTCACTCAACTACAACCGCTCATTCGGCGACCACACCATCACCGCCCTGGCCCTCTACAACCAGAGCAAGCAATACTACTTCGGCGACGAGGAAGCCTATAAGGACATCCCAAGAACTTACGTCGGTTTCGTGGGACGTGTCACTTATGACTGGAAGAACCGCTACATGGCTGAGGTCAACTTCGGTTACAACGGTTCGGAGAACTTCGCTCCCGGCAAGCGCTTCGGTTCCTTCCCCGCCGGTTCGGTGGGATGGCTCATCAGCGACGAGAGCTTCTTCAAGCCACTCAAGCCGGTTGTCAGTTTCCTCAAGCTCCGTGCATCATGGGGTCTCGTAGGTAACGACAAGGTGAGCGCCAAGCGTTTCATGTATATCGCCGACCCCTACAACGTCAACCAGAGCGCCCTTCTGGAGCGTACCGGCAAAGACACCGGCGCCTTTGGCTACAACTTCGGTGTAGAAAACGGAACCACCTCGAAGGGCGCCGTGGAGTCGTCCAAGAACTTCCCCGACGTGTCTTGGGAGAAAGCCTTCAAGCAGGACTACGGCTTTGACATGTATTTCTTCAACGACCGTCTGCGCACGACTTTTGACTACTACAAAGAGCATCGTAAAGACATCCTCTGGCAGGATGCCACCGTGCCCAGTATGCTCGGCTTCACCGTTCCCTATACCAATTTCGGTGAGGTGGACAGCTGGGGATGGGAACTCTCCGTCAACTGGCAGGACCACATCGGTGACAACTTCCGCTACTGGGGCAAGCTCAATATCTCGCACAACCAGAACGAGATCATCGAGAACCGCCAGACACCTCAGCGCAATGAGTATATGTACACCAAGGGCCACCGTATTGGCTCACGCTCCCTCTACCGCTTCTGGAAGCTCTATTATGAGGGCTGCGAGGCCGACTATGAGAAGGAGTTCGGCTCCGCATTCCCCAAGCAGTTCGTGGGCGTGCTCAAACCTGGTGATGCCATCTACATCGACATGGACAAGGACGGCATCATCGACGGCAACGACGTCGTGGTAGGCACAGGCTATACTGACGACCCGCAGTATATCGCCGGTCTTACCCTTGGATTCACCTGGAAACGCCTCACCTTCAACGCCCAGATGACAGGCGCATGGAATGTGAGCCGCCTCATCAGCGATGTGTTCCGTCGCCCGTTTGCCAACGCCAGCGGTACCAACCAAGGCGGTCTGCTCAAATACCATCTCGACAACACCTGGACACCCAGCAACCAAGACCCCAATGCTGAGTATCCTCGTGCCACCGTCCTGAACGCAGACCAGAACTATGCCAACAGCGACCTTTATGAGAAAGACGCCAAATACCTGCGTCTGAAAACCATACAGCTGGCCTACGACTTCCAGTTCCCGCTGATGAAGAAGCTCGGTCTAACCCAGCTGCAACTCTCCTTGAGCGGCTACAACCTGCTGACCTTCACGCCATATCTCTGGGGCGACCCCGAGACACGCGCCAGCAACTCGCCCTCCTACCCGTTGCAACGCACCTACACCGCAAGCCTGAAGGTGGGATTCTAACATTATAATAAGGTATAAGATCATGAAACTATATCATACCATCTCCAAAGGAGCCGCTGCCCTGCTCATCGCCACGATGACCATGACCTCATGCACCGACCCGATCAAGTTCGGTGATTCCTTCATCGAGAAACAGCCCGGAGGTACCGTCACCATCGACACCGTCTTTGCCAATGCAGAATACACAAGACAGTTCCTCACAGGCATTTACGCATTGCAATACTACGGTCTGCCCTTCGGCTCCAACACTGCCCACAGCCAAAACTGCTACACAGGCAAGCTCGACGCGCTGACCGACTGCTACCAGATTCACTGGAACGGCACATCCATCTACAACAACTATTATTCGGGCACACTCTCAGCCAACCAGACTCCCCTGATCAGCTATACCGGTGACTTGGTATGGCAAGCAGTCCGTCAGGCATGGCTGCTGATTGCCAACGTCGATAAGGTGGCCGACATGAGCGACAGCGAGAAAAAGAACATCATCGCACAGGCCAAGTGCCTCATCGCAGCACGCTACTTCGACCTCTATTCCGTATTTGGCGGCATCCCCATTGTCGACAATGCATTCACCGGAAGCGAGGGTACTTATGATCTTCCGCGAGCCACAGCCGAGGAGACTGCCAATTTCATCGTCAAGCTGCTCGATGAGGCTATCCCCGACCTGCGCTGGGCCTACAACGGAACGACTACCGATACCGACGCCACCAACAACACCGGACGCTGGACTGCTGCCGGAGCCATGGCACTCAAGGCCAAAGTACTCCTCTTCAACGCCTCGCCACTTTACAATGCCGACCAAGGTTATTTCGGAGGCACCACAGAGGCCGAGCAACAGCACCTCGTGTGGCACGGTGGATACGACGCAGCACGCTGGCAACGCGCCCTGCAGGCCTGCCAGGACTTCTTCGCACGACTTGCCTCTGAGGGCTATTATGAACTCACTCAGCCGACGGCCCGCAATGCCAACGCTTACCGTCAGGCCTACCGCATGGGCTATATCTACCAGGGCAGCAAGGAAGTGCTGCATTCCACCCGTGTGGCCACCGTCTACGGTTCACAAGGCACCTATTCCTGGTGGAACTGGGTAGGCATTGGCCGTAACTCCTATCTGCCCACACTGGAATATATGAGCATGTTCCCCTGGAGCGACGGCACACCGTTTGACTGGGAGAACGACTCTCTCCGCGGACGCATCACCGGCGACAACGGACGACTCTTCTACCAATACAAGGAGTATCGTGGCAGTATCTCCAAGACTCCCTCCCGCGACCCGCGCCTCTACGAGAACATCCTCGTCAACGGCACCACCTACCAGTTTGACTGGACAGCAGGCTCACCGACAGGCGATGCCTACGAGCTGTGGGTCAATGGTTACGATGAGGGCATGCAGGTGATGAGCGCCACGCTCAACAAGGAGACAGGCAACTACGACCTCGCCCTCCAGGAGCAGCTGACACAGAAATTCTCCACTGGATTCGGTGTCATCAAATACTACCTCGGCGAGGAATACCACCGCAAATACATGCACTGGGTTTACCTGAGCCTCGATGAGATGTATCTGATGTATGCCGAGGCTCTCGCCCAGACCGGCAACCTCACCGAAGCCATCAAACAGGTGGATGTCGTGCGCAGCCGCGTCGGACTCGGTGGTCTGAGCGTGCGCAACTCCGCCCTCAAACTCAATGAGAACAAGGACAACCTCATCGAGGAAATCCTGCGTGAGCGCGCCTGCGAGCTCGGTATGAGCAACAACCGCTACTACGACATGATCCGCTACAAGCGTACCGACTGGATCACCAAACCTCTCCACGGACTGGTCACCTTCCGTATGATCAAGGACAGTAAGGGACAATGGGTGCGCAACTTCGAGCCTTGGAAGGGCACACACAAGGACAACGGCATCATCGAGCCCTCACGCTTCGACTACTGGCGCTTCGAGCTATTCAACCGCCGCCGTGTGCAGTGGGACCAGGACCCCAACTCACCTGAAGTGAAAAAGTGGCTCCTCTTCCCCTTCCCCATCGGTGAAATCAACAAGGGCTATGGCATCATCCAGAACCCCGGATGGTAATCCCTAAGGATAAAGGATTGTGAATATAAAAATTATGATTACATCTGCTTGTCAAGAATGTAAGATTATGAATAAGAAAAGACAATATATCATCACCATGACCCTGCTCGCCGGCCTCTGCCAGCCTGCAGCGGCCCAGACAGACAGCACAGCGCTGACAGGCAATGCCTTCACCGACCAGGTGATTGAGATCGGGACCAACATATCGCTGACCCGCGCCCAGTCCACCGCCGCTGTCTCCGTGATCACCAACGAGACCGTCGACAAACGGTCGTCGAAGAACATCGCCAACTCCATCCTCGGTCAGGGCAACGGCCTCATCACCCTCGATGGCGCAGGCATCTACTATGCCGCCAATCCCACCATGTATGTGCGCGGACTGCAGAGTCTGAGCACCAGCGCACCCCTCGTGCTGGTTGACGGCATCGAGCGCGACATCACCCTGGTAAGTCCTGATGAGGTTGACCATGTGGCCATTCTCAAAGATGCCGCAGCCGTGGCCCTTTATGGCTACAAGGGTGCCAACGGTGCCATCCAGATCGTCACCAAGCGTGGCAAGTACAACAGCAAAAGCATCCGCGTGAGCTACGACCACCTCTTCAACCATCAAATTGACCGGCCGAAGTTCGTCGATGCCTTCACCTATGCCAACGCAATGAACGAGGCACGTGCCAACGAGGGACTCGCTCCACGCTACACCGCCGAAGAGTTGAGCGCCTTCCAGAACGGCACATATCCCTTCCAGTACCCTAACGTCAACTGGGTGGATGAGACCTTCCGCAAAAACGGCGTGACCAACAAGTATGCCGTGGAGTTCAAGGGCGGCGGCGAGCGCTTCCGCTACTTCGCCATGCTCAACCTGCTCTCCGACAAGGGATTCATCAAGAACTTCGACAAGACCGAAGGCTATTCCACACAGGACAAGTATGTGCGCGGCAACCTGCGCACCAACCTCGACATCGACCTCACACCGACTACCGACCTGAAGGTCAACCTGCTCGGTGTGCTGAGTGAGATGTCACGCCCAGGCTCACAGGCCGACCTGTGGGACATGGTCTACAGCCTGCCTTCCAATGCCTTCCCCATCCGCAGCGAGCTAGGTCACTGGGGCGGTACCTCCACTTACGCAGGAACCTCCAACCCCGTCGCCATCTCTTCGGATGCCGCCTACTACAAGATCCATGAGCGCGCCCTCTTCGCTGACATGACACTCCAGCAGGATCTGAAGTACTGGATTGAGGGACTCAGCCTCACCGCACGATTGGGCTACGACACCTACTCCACCCTTTACGAGGATCACAGCAAGACCTTTGTCTATGGCAACTATCCCGTCAGCGGATGGGCCAACGGACAACCTGTCACAGGTACCTACTGGTCGGGCGGAGCCGACGGCACCATGGGCAAGGACGCCAATACCAACAACTACCAGCGTCGTCTGACCTTCAATGCCGGCCTCAACTTCAACCGCCAGATCAACGATGCCAACTATCTGTATGCCCAGGTGCGCTACGACTACGACTACACCAACTCCACCGGAGCCAACCAGAGCATCTACCGGCAGAACATCTCACTGTGGACACACTATGCCTACAACAAGCGCTATCTGGCCGACTTCGCACTGGTCTATTCGGGCAGCAGCCGACTTGCTCCCGACACCAAATGGGCCTTCTCACCCACTTTCTCCGCAGGATGGGTGCTCTCCGAGGAGAACTTCCTCAAGGACAACAGCGCCGTCAACTTCCTCAAGCTCAGGGCCAGCGCAGGCCTCATCAATGCCGACTACCTGCCCGGTGACAATGTGTGGACCTACTACACACAGGCCTACTCACAGGCCGGCGGTGGCTATCCCTTCGGTTCGGGATACGATGCAGCCAGCTACGGACCGGTATCCATCGGACAGATGGCAGCCGTCAACCCCTCGCATGAGAAAGCCCTCAAAGTCAACGTAGGTCTCGACGCTGTGCTCTTCCAGGGTCTCAACCTTGAACTCGACTACTTCATCCAGAAGCGCAAGGACATTTGGGTGTCGGGCGACGGTTACTACTCATCCCTCATCGGATTCACTGCCCCCTATGCCAATGAGGGCAAGGTGAGCCAGAACGGATTTGAGGCCAAGGCCGACTACACCAAGCACATTGGTGACCTCACCATCAACCTCGGCGGCAACGTGATGTTCTACAAGAGCAAGATCGACAACATGGCCGAAGAGCCGCGTGCCTACGAGAACCTCGTGCAGACCGGCAACCCGCTGAGCTCCATCTACGGACTCATCGCAGAGGGACTCTTCACCAGCGACCAGGAGATTGCCAGCAGTCCTACACAAACCTTCTCCGCCGTGCGTGTGGGCGACATCAAATACCGCGACGTCAACGGCGACAACAAGATTGATGCCAACGACGTGAGCAAGATCGGCTACTCCACCGCATGCCCCGAACTGTTCTACGGTTTCCACCTCGGTGCCGACTACAAAGGTCTCGGCTTCAACGTGATGTTCCAGGGCGTGGGACGCTACTCCGCCATCCTCAACACAAAGAGCATGTACTGGGGACTCATTAACAACACCACGCTGTCGCAGTATGTTTACGACAACCGCTGGTCACCGGCCAACAACGATGCCAACGCCATGTTCCCGAGACTCAGTTCGAGCAGCAACGCCAACAACTACCAGACCAGTACCTACTGGCTGCGCGACCGCTCCTACATGAAACTCCGCAACGTCGAGGTGTACTACAACTTCGACAAGGGACTGCTCTCGAAGACCAAGATCCTCAACGCTGCCAAGATCTACCTCCGCGGAGTTGACCTCTTCACCTTCGACCATCTCGATGAGGTGGATGCCGCTTCCTACGGCGCCACCAGTCCGCTCACCCGCAGCATCGTGCTCGGATTGTCAGCCACCTTCTAAACCCAACCAAACAGAAAGCAGAAGATTATGAAACTCAACCATTATATCATCGGTGTTTTCGCAGCCCTGTCGCTGGCATCCTGCTCCGACAAGATGGACTATCATGAGTACAAGGTCGACGGTGCCGACTACATCAAGGAGATGTTCAGCCGCACAGGCGGACTCATCACCACCATCTACCAGAACCTCGACTCCGATTTCGGCAACTACTCGGGCGCAATGCTCAGTTCTGCCACCGACGAGTCGGCATACTCACACCCCGGCAACCAGGTAGAGGACTTCTACAACGGCGCTTGGGGACCCACCAACGCCAAAGGCTCCATCTGGTCGTCATGCTATCAGGGCATCAGTTACTGCAACCTCTTCCTCGATGAGTTCGTGGGACTCACCTTCCCCGACTACCGGCTTGATGTCGACTATCTCAAGGAGATGTACCAGTACAACAACTACCAATGGGAGGCCCGCTGGGCACGTGCTTACTTCTATTTCCTCCTCGTGCGCCAATATGGTGATGTGCCTCTGAAGGTTCACAACATGGATGCCGCCGAGGCCAACAACCTGCCGCGCTCATCAGCCGAAGAAATCTTCAAGTTCATCGACAGCGAGTGCGAGGCCATCAAGGACACCATCATCAAGGACTACAACAACCTGGGCAACATGGCCATGTCGATGACCGAGAGCGGAAGAGCCAACAACCTCGCCGTGCTCGCCCTGCGCGCACGTGCCGCCCTCTACCACGCCAGTCCGCTGTTCAACCCGACCAACGACAAGGAACTGTGGCACCAGGCCGCCCTCCGTGCCCTGGAGTGCATCAACGCCTGCAAGGCCCGCAGCATGAGCCTCGTCTCCGATTACATGTCGCTGTTCCAGTCCGACAACTACAAGGACACCAAGGAGATCATCTTCGCACGCCGCCAGAACGGCACCTCGACGAACAACAACTTTGAGAAGTACAACTTCCCCATCGGCATGGAGAACGCTGGCGGCGGCAACTGCCCCACGCAGAACCTCGTCGATGCCTTCGAGATGACCAACGGCAAGGCCATCAGCGATGCCGACAGCGGCTATGACCCGCAGAATCCGTATGCCAACCGCGACAAGCGCCTCTCTTGGATCGTCGCCGTCAACGGTGAGCAGTGGCCCAACGCCAACCCCAAGCCGTTGGAACTCTACTACGGCGGTGCCAATGCGGCTCCCATCACCTATGCCAGCACCACAGGCTACTACCTGAAGAAATACTGCAACCCCAGTACCGTGATCGGTGCCACCGGTGCCAATTCATTCTATCACAACTGGGTGGTCTTCCGCCTCGCTGAGATGTACCTCAACCTGGCCGAGGCCATGCTCAACTACACCGGCGACGGCTATGCCACTGCCGACGGACTGAGCATGTCGGCAGCTGCCGCCCTCAATGTGGTGCGCACACGTGCCGGACAACCCAACATCGAGGAGGGGCTGAGTGCAGCCGCCTTCAAGCAGAAGGTAGAGAACGAGCGCTTCGTGGAACTGGCCTTCGAGGGTCACCGCTTCTACGACGTGCGCCGCTGGAAGGAGGCACCGCAGTATCTCACCAACATCCGCAAGATGGATATCCGTCTCAATGCCGACAGCACCGTGACCTACACTCCGGCTGCCCTTGAGACCCGCCAGTGGGACGACAAGATGTACTTCTTCCCCATCCCACAGAGCGAGATCCAGAAAGCCGGAAGCCTCACCCAGAACCCAGGGTGGTGATTCTCCTCTTCCAGGATGTTCCTAATAAGTGGGGGCTCCGTCCCCCACTCCAATATAGAAAAAAGCGTTAATCAACCTATTATTCACTTAAACATTTATTGAAATGAGAAAACTTTACATGATGATGGCTGTAGTAGGCGCATTCCTTTACGCTTCCACAGCCGCAGCAGGTACGAGGTACCTGGTAAAGCAGGACTTCGAGTCCGTCAAAGATCCCGCCGCCATCGGATGGGCTTCTCCCAACTACGCTGCAGGCATGTCCATCGCAGGTGATGAGGAGGGTAACTACTTCCAGTACAGCCTCGGCAACAACAACGGACGTAGTTGCTACTGGCTCTGGGGTTCTGACCTGTACACTGACCAAGTGCCCGAAGGAACTTACCACGTAGAGATGGAATGGTGCTACAAGCAAGGCAGCGACAACCAGTATGGCACACAGCTCCGCTTCCTCAACACCGACGAGGCTCCTACCAAAAATGGCGTAACAGCCAACTCCAATGACCTCAATCAGCTCAACTGGATCTTTGCCATCACTGAGGTGGACGCCACCCGCGCATTCTATGTCTGTGATGATACCGAGAACACTTTTATGGTGAACATCGGCGAGTGGATGAAAGTGTCGCTCGACGTGAACATCAACGCCCGCACCGTGGACTACACCATCTCTGACATTTTTGGCAACACCGAGTATGTGAAGGGACAGCGTATCGTTCCCGAGGACCAAAGTATGTATGTCACCGGTATCAACCAGCACATGGCACGCCGCAACAGTATCGTTCAGATGGACAACATCAATGTCTCCGTCTACTCGGCAGAGGACATCGCCAACCCGCCGACAGTGGCTTTGACCGGCGTCAATGGCACCGAGCGCACCTACACCATCACCTTCGGTGAGGAGGAGGAACTGAACATCATCGGTACTGACGGTAAGGAAGAGGCTATCTTCTACATGGACTGCGACGGCAGTTACAAATACACCACCACCACTTCTGGTACCCTCCAGGCTTGGACTGTCTCTGGCTCTGCCACTTCTGAGAAAGTGACCGTCGAAGTGGAGTGCGTGATGATCTCCCTGCCTGGCGCCACCGCCAACATCGTTGCTGTGGAGGACGGCTATGCCAAGACCTACCAACTGATTGTTAGCAATGCTGAGGTTCCCACACAGCCGACCATCTTCATCATGTATGAGTACAAGAACGAGAAGGGTGAGATTGAGGTTGCTGCAGAGGACAAATTCTCAGGCGAGAAAGTCGACGTGAAGGAGAAGGGTGTGCTGACTGTCACCACCGTGGCTCCCGGCTTCGCTTCCACCACCGTCGAGGTGGCCAACGACAAGGCATTTACCACCACCCATGAGATTGACTTCCAGCACATGACCGCTGAGGAACTCATCGCCAAGGGCTTCGAGGCCTTGGATCCGCTGGACAGCGAGAACACCTCTGGTGAGTCCAACTGGACCGGCCGTAAGCGCTTCAACTATCAGATTGCTACTGGCGAGGTGGACGAGGAAGGTAATCCTACCTATACCACCTATGTGGTCTATGGTCCCTCCACACAGGGCTTTGAGCCTATCCAGCGCTACCGCTTCCTCCAGTCGAAACTCGACGAGACTACTGCACACAGCCTCTTCGCTCCGCTCTACACATGGTGGTACAACGACGGTATAACTCCCACTTCCCTCAACGAGGAGGGCACTGGCCCTGCCGTGGATGCAAACGGCAACGAGGGTGGTTCTGTCAACGTGCAGGTCAAACTCGGTATCGGTCTGGTACACTCAGGTGTACAGGGTGATACTGAGACTTACGACCCCGCCGGTACTGGCTATGGCAACATCCGCGTCAACAACGCCACACTCGGTGTTGACGGTCTGACCGATGAGGACTTCATCATGATCTATAAGATCGGCGACTACGGCACAACATCCAAGCACCCGCAGTTCCCCGCAGGTACCGATCCTGAGGCTGCCAAGAATGAGTACAAGGCCATGCACCTCGGCGACCTCCTGGAGATCTACACTGGTCTTGAGACCTTCCAACTTTACCGTGTTGACACCGCTCTCAACTATGTCCGCATCCTGAAGGGCAACAACGAGGGCATCGAGGAAATCAACACTGGCGCCATCGTTTCTGACCACAATGCCCCGATTTACAACCTCAACGGCATCCAGGTCAACCCGAAGAGCCTCCAGCGTGGTGTTTACATCAAGCAGGGCAAGAAGTTCATCGTCCGCTAAGAGACACTCCATTCACAACGGACAAAGAGACATCCACTACGAACAAGATGTCTACTAATATTATTCCCCCGCCAGTCAAGCGGGGGATTTTTATATCCCACTGCATCCTAAAGGAAAATGGTTTCACTGAACTTGCCAAGCCCGGTGGTTCCCGCATGGATGCCTGTTCAAGGGGGAGTCTGCTCCTTCTCGCTCCCTGGCAGCATCATAATGAGCGGGCGATCATTCAAAGAGACCAGTGTATGATACTCAATGAGATCGCCCGCAGAATCTGTGAGAACTAAAAATCAAAAAATTCTCTTCCTTTTTCCTTTAGAAAAATCCTTTTAGAAAAGCACTTTCTTTGTGCTGCTCTTTCCACCAGGGAAGCGGTCGACACGGATGAAGATACCGTTGGCTGGTGTGTTCACCCGCTGTCCCTGGAGGTTGTAGTACTCTGTGCTGAGCACCTCATTGGAGAACTGCGTCTGTATGCCGTCGGTGCCCATCGTGCCCGAGAGGCCAATGGTGAGTACCACCTGCTTGCCCATGGGCGTGAAAGTGATGGTGTTGGAGACAGCCGGCACAAGTTCCACGGTGCGCGACACCACGGTGTAGTTGCCGTCGGCGTCTTTCTGCGGGAACACATATTGTGTCGCGTCAAACTGTGTCCCGGCCACCTCTCCGATATAGGCATCCACATCGGCGTAGTTGTCATAGCCTGTGAAGATGACGGTGGAGATACGCACCTTTTCCGGCACGTTGATGGCATACTGCACACCGGCGGAATACTTGATGCCGTTCTCCTTGCCAGTGGCGTAGCTCTTCGAATTCTGGTTGGTGATGGTGAGTCCGTCGCTGAAGAAATAAGTGTCTGAGGTGTTGTTGCCCTCATTGGAGGTCTGCGACAGCATAAACGACACCGGTGTCCCTGTTTCCTCACCCGGTCCGGGCGTGTCGCCTCCTCCGCTGATGGCATCCACCTTGGTGCCGTCCTCCTTGGTGTAGGCAGGATAGTATTCATCGACCACGTCGGTCGCGTCAGCGTTGCCTGCGAGCATGATGTCCTGCACGACGGAGTTGAGATACACCTCCAGATTGGTGTAGTACTCCTTCGGGTCGAGGGTGTAGGTCAGAGCGTCGGCTGCACTGCTGGGATTCAGTCCGTTGGCCGTTTCCCAGGCGTCGGGCATGCCGTCACCATCGGTATCGTAGCCTTCAGGACGCGACCCTGTGGGGAAGTTGGCCTCTGTATAGCCCTTGACATCCGACACGAGGTCGATGCGGCCGGGTTTCTTCGTCACCGACCCTGAGTAGGTAGCGGTGCCATCCTTCGCCTCGTTGGCATAGCGGGTGTCCACCTCGTCACGGTCGAGTGAGGCTCCGGCATAGGCCAGCACTTTGTCGAAGGCATTTTTGGCAGTGTGTGTCGTCACGATCCCGATGTGAGTCGGCTCATCGAGTTTGATGCGCACGCAGTCGGTACCCGCGCTGTTCTTCACATAGGTCACATCATCGCCGTAATAATGCTTGGGGTCGGGTGTGCATACCTCGCCATTGATCGTATAGGTGCCGTTGTCGTAGATGACACCTTTCCAGTCGTAGTTGGCGTTGTTGTTCATCTGGTTGCCGCTGATGTAATAGCGGCTGAACATGTTCCAGTAGGTTTGGTTGTCACTGGAGCTTGTGCTATTGGCCACTGAAGCCTGGGTAATGCGGTTCGTCGTTCCTGCCGGGCCTGTCTTGTAATAATTGTTGACGATATTGACATATCCGCCTCCAGGACCGCCGTAGCAGCCGTTGCCGCAGTTGTAGATGACGCAGTTGCGGAAATCGACATGCTCTGACTGCACGGCATTTTTCCACTGGTATTCGGCATAAAGTTTGTTGCTGGTGTATCCCGTCCAGTTGTAGCGGGCACCGTTGAAGCGCGGTGAGCGGTTGCCGACGTGCGCGATGAGGTTGTGGTGGAATGATGTCAGTTTGCCGCCCCAGATGCCGCCGTAGCCGTGTGCGCCCTTTCCGTGTCCTGCGTTGTTGAGGCTCTCAGCGATGGTACACCACTGCATGGTCATGTTGTTGTTGTCGTAGAACGACGCCACCTCGTCGATGCTCCAAGAGAAGGAGCAGTGGTCGAGCATGATGCCGGTGTGGTGGCGTGTCCAGATGGCGTCGGCACCGTCGTTGACATTCTTCTCCTGTCCACGTCTCACTCTGATGAAGCGGATGATGACATTGTTGGCATCCGGAAGGACGGTGAAGTAGCGCAGTGTGATGCCAGGATAGGGAGCTGTCTGTCCTGCGATAGTGGTGTTGGCCCCGATTTTCAGGTCTGACTTGAGGGCGATGACACCACCCACATCAAAGACGATGGTCTTGGCAGTGCTGCCCGATACGGCCTGGCGCAATGATCCTGTCCCTGAGTCGTTGAGATTGGTGACATGGACGATCTTTCCGCCTCGTCCGCCGGTGACATAGCGCCCATGGCCCTCTGCACCTGGGAAGGCGGGTGCCTGTCCCATGACGGTGAGCGCAAAGGCGCAGCAAGCCGTCATCAAAAGAGTTTTTTTCATTTGCTTTAGTTTTTTTTTATAGCTTGTGAGTTTTTTGGGGGGATAGGAGGCTCTAGGGGATCCTAGGGGGATCCTAGGATTTTCTAGAGAAGCTAGATTTTCTAGAGATTCTAGATTTCTAGAGAGCCTTATAGGCTCTGCAGCGCCTTGATGGCGCTGGGCAGACCTTGGTCGGCGGCTTTCTGGAACCAGCCGCGGGCCTTCACCCGGTCGGCGGCTACGATGTCGCCATCGAGATAGCAATAGCCGAGATGCAGCTGGGCGACAGGATTGCCATGCTCTGCAGAGATGGTGAAGAGCTCAAGCGCCCTGGAGGGATTCTTGGCCACCTGTCCGCCTTGCTGATAAGCCATGGCGAGGTCGACGAGTGCCTGGGTATTGCCCATGTTGCCGGCCTTCTCCAGCAGGCTGATGCTCTTGTCCGTGTCGGTGGGCACCCCGAAGCCGTAGTTGTAGCACTGGGCGAGGTAATAGGGAGCGTAGGCATTCTCCTCGATGTCCTGCTCAAACCATTTGACCGCTCTTTGGAAGAGTTCTCTCGCCTTTGCCTCATTTTTCACCACGCCCAATCCGTAGTTGTAGCACTGTCCGAGGAGATAGAGCGCCTCGGGCTGGTCTTTGTCGGCGGCACGCCCCAGATACTCCACCGCCTTGAATTTATCCTTGGGCAGGCAGTAGCCGTTGAAATAGCAACGCCCCACATAGTAGAGCGCCGTGGCATGGCCTCTCTCAGCCATACCCACCAACTGTTCCACTTGTTGCGGGGTGACATTGCCCCAGGTGAGGGTGTCCTCGAGTGTGTTTTGCTGTGCCTGCCCGATGGCGGCAATGAGGCAAAACAGACATACAATGCTGAATCTTCTCATGATCTCTTTTTTTAGAAAACGAAAAACCTTTTCATTGCTGAAAACCGCGGCCGCCTTGGCGGAAGCCCCATGAAGCCAGCAATGGAAAGGTTCGGTGATGGTTTCTCCTGTTTTGCCGCCTATTTAAGGACGTTGACGAGCAATGATGCCACGGAGGTGGAGATGCTGATGAAGGAGAACCAGATGGTGACTGACTGACCGAGAGCGGAGTTCTTGGCCTTGGTGGCATTGGGCTCCACATAGATGACATCGTTCTGTTGTACGTAATAATACGGAGAATTGACGAAGTTGGCATCGGTCAGGTCAATACGGTGTACCGATTTCTTTCCTGTGGCATCCTCGCGGATGAGGAGCACATTCTGACGCTTACCATAGAGGGTGAGGTCGCCGCCGCTAGCCATGGCCTCGAGGATGCTCATCTTCTCAGTGGTGACAGGCACCACCTTTGGAGAGGAGAAATCGCCCAAGAGAGTGACCCTGAAGCTGGCCATCCTCACGGTGACCACCGGTTTCTCTGTCTTGGCCAAATAGGGAGCGATCTTTTCCTCAAGTAAACGCTCACACTCTTGCTTGGTCAGTCCGATGACCTGCACTCTACCAATCACGGGGAAGTTGATGGTACCATCGTTCTCCACGAGATAGCTCTGCAGCGAGCCACCACCAGCAGAAATCTCTCCGCCAGATGTGAGGCGTCTCGACACGGTGAGGTTGAAGGGAGCCGACACAGCGGGGTCGGTGGTGTGGACGGTGATGTAGAGGGCATCCTTCGGCTTGATACGGGCCTCATAGAGATACTGCGAGGCAGCCAAGCTGATGCTGTCGATATTCTGCATATAGGGCACCTGCTTGCTGGTGGTACAGCTATCCATGAACATCACAGCCAGGATGGCGACCAGTGGTAAGAGTAATTTCTTCATATTTTTTTGTATGGTTTTTAAAAAATTTCTGCAAAAGTAATGCTTTTTTTGCAACCCACCAACAAATCGGGGAGTTTTTTCATTCCGCCCTTGTTGGATGGTCATTCCCGTTCACAGATAGTACTGTTCAGAAGCCGAACCATCCCTTCTTTTTCTCTTTCTGCTTGGAAGCGGCTTCCACAGCCTCGCGCTTGGCATCACGCTTGGCCTCCCTGATGATGTCGTAGTAGGTGAGGTTGTCGTGAATCATGTGGTAGACGGTGTCCCAGTCAAACCTGCCGCCGATGTTGCAGTCATCGATATAGATGTCGGCGTCGATTTTCCTGGTGTTGTGACTGTGCTCGTTGGTGTCGGCCCTGAGGGTCTCGTTGATGGCGCTGAACTCCACGCCGCGCTCACGGCACCAATCCACCGCCTCATCGAGGAGTTTTCCCTCCCTGACAGTCCAGAGTACGAGTTTGTGGCCATCGGCCATGAGTTTGCGAAGGGTCTCTGTGGCATGGGGTATCTCCTCCCCTATTTTCGGGTATCTGTGCTCTACGACAGTCCCGTCAAAATCAATTGATATGACCATATCGTGAATATGTAAAAAGCTTTTTTCTTATCGCCTGCAAAATTAACATAAATAATTGGATTATATACCTGTCGGGATTAAGAATTACGTTTTCTTTAGAAAATCAAGTCCCTACATTGCGGCGAAACGAATCTCCTTGGGTTTTTTCTTGATGACCTTGTAGAGGGCGCGGATATCGTCCACGCAGAGGTTGAAGTCGGCGTACTCGGGAGAGGGATTGAGGGAATGGAAGGTGAGGATGCCATGTTCCTGGTCCTGCGCGATCATCTGCTTGAGGAGGACGCTCGAACCGAAAACGACGACCCAGTAGGGCCAGTCGTTGAAACGGAGCCGCTCCTTCCAGAACACCCGTTCCAATTCACGCACGAGCACCTTGTCGCCCGCCTCGAAACTCTGTCGGCTGCCTGTGTCCATCGACTCTCCCTGCACCTCAAACGACAAGTAATTGCCCCTTGCGAGGCGGTCCACCTCATAGGTTTCCTCTCCCCACTCCTCATTCAGCGGCTCCAACCGGTCGGAGTCGTTGGCAAACTGTCCGAAAGCAGCATAGGGCACATGCTTGACGGTCATGTAGAGCTGCTTGCCCCTTTTGTAGAACTTCACGCCATGGGTGTTCTCAGAATAAAACTCCATTTCGCCATCCTCACCCGTTGGCACAGCCTCATTCAAGCTTTTGGGCGCCACCATCATGCTGCCGCTGCCCGTCCTCACCCAGTCGAGGTTGACCTGGGGCTCAAAGGCAGCGAGGCGGCTAAGGAACTTCTCGCTCACTGGCACATGTCCGTTGAGTATCTGCGAGAAAGCCGACGGGTTGTAGCCCATCTGCAGCGCGAGCTCACGCTGCGACGTGGCCTTTCCCTGCATGACGAGCCATTTCACGATTTTTTTCAGTTCAGCAGTCATATAATGGTCTTTTCACGAATCCTCAAATGTTAATTAAATGTTAAATATATAAATTTAGTTTTGATTTTTATAAATCATATTTATATTTGCAGTCGAAAACAGAGGAGATAATTACATTTTTCTCCTCGTTCGGTCTGAAACTAGTGCAAAAATACATAATTTGTAAATAACTACCAAACAAAAGACCGATTTTTTATAAATAAGTATATAAATATATAACAAATATATAAAGATGAATTGATGTTTCAAGCATTTCCAACCATAATCAGGATAACAAACCGTTTTCAGGATAACAAATTTTATAGAATTAAGAATGAAGGATTAGGAATTAAGAATTATGATTACTCCTGCAAAAAATGGCGATGAAATAATTCGACAATTCGATAATTCGGGATAACTAAGAATTAAGGATTAAG
>CAMZHP010000019.1 GCA_947306845.1 uncultured Prevotellaceae bacterium | reverse complement strand
GGCCAGCCAAGTGCTCCACGTCCAGTTTCTCCCGAGCGTTGGTCAGGTCATAACTAGTCAGGTCGGGCACCTCAAGCGACATCGAACCGGTATAAGTGACGCGCAGACGCCCACTCTCGGGACGCTTGGTCTCGATAACGATCACGCCGTTGGCTGCCTTTGATCCATAAATGGCCTTGGCTGTGGCATCCTTCAGGGTGGTGACGCTCTCCACTTGATTCATGTCGAGGTCGAGGATCTTTGTCAGTTCGGTCTCAAAACCATCGAGGATGAACAGCGGTTGGTTGGCATTGGACGCATATTCACCCTGCACGCTGGCGATGGTGGATGCTCCACGCATCTGGAAGTCAGGGAGTGCGTTGGGATTGGAGCCAGCAGCCAAGTTCTCAATCTGCATGAACGAGGGGTCGATATTTTTCAGACTCTGCAGGACATTCACGTTGCCCACCCGCTGCAGTTCTTCTCCCTTCACGGTAGTCACTGCACCTGTGTAAGTGTTGGCCTTTCGCTCAAAGACACCCGTCACCACCACCTCGTCGATGAGTTTGGAATCGGTGACAAGTTGAATGCGGTAACTGTTTGAGGCATTCAGATAGATGACTTTCGGTTGGAATCCGATGTAACTCACCTCCAACTGCCCCACCTCGTTGGAGAGTGTCAGTTTGAAATGTCCGTTCACGTCAGTGATGGCAGTGAATGTCTCGCGGTCGCCTCGATTTTTCACATTCGTCACCGTAGCACCGATAAGCGGCTCGTCATGTTCGTCAACGACGATACCAGTGATTTCACGACTGCCTCCTCCCGTCTGCCTCATACGGTTGATGGTGACCAGATTGCCGTCGATTTTGTATTCGAAGGGCTTACCAGCGAGCATCATCTGCAATGCGGATTCAAAAGGAGCGTCTTTCACCTGTCCTGTGACGTTGTAGTTTTCCACGTCCTCATAGGTGAACATGATTTTCTGCTTACTCACCCTCTCCAGACGGCGCAGTGCTTTCTGAAGCGGCTCGTTCTGACAACTGATTGTCACGGAATTGCTCTGTGCCAGCGCCGGAAGCACTGTCAGGAGGAGCAACAGCAACAAGGTCGTCCATCTTCTTTTGTCCATAAGCGTTTCTATTTAGTTGAAATGATTTGAGGTTTGTTATAAAACGTTCATATGCACCAGATGGGTATGAATTATTCCCTTTTTTCTTGTTTTTTCTTTTTTTTTGTTACTTTTGTCTCGCAAAGAACGAGGAAATGACAGACAAGGGCGATTTTGACCAACTGTTCCGACTGCACCATGGCGAACTTCACATCTTCGCACACCGCTTCCTCCCCCGGGAGGCAGACTGCGAGGACATGGTGAGTGCCGCCTTTGAGGAAGTGTGGCGCAACTTCACCTCCATCGAGCGTGGTTCCGCCAAGGCATTCCTCTACAAGAGTGTGCGCAACAAGTGCATCGACTATCTGCGGCGTGAGGCCACCCACCGCCGCCATGCCGAACTATACGCCCGTCTGACCGAAGGCTATGACCATGCCGACCAGTTGGCCGAACTCCACGAGCGTGAGCAGACTGTCCGTCAGGTACTGGACTCTCTCCCCGACTATACCCGTCAGATTTTCACTGCATGCTATGTGGAGCGCAAGCAGTACCGCGAGGTGGCGGAAGAGATGGGTATCTCAACCAACACTGTGAAGAAATACATCTCACGTGCGCTCCGTCTCATCGCCGAAAAGAGGCAAAAGGAGAAGAAGCCCAAGCCGAAAGGATTTTTCGGTTTTTTCTTCTTTTGAGCATTTTTTTTCATTTCAATGTACCCACATCATCCATTTCTTCGTTATTATGATATAGCCCTAGTTCACGGAGACAAGGAGACAAAATCAAACTCGAAAACCAACTGACAACTGAGACGCAACAAAGAAGACAATGAAGATAGAAGAAGCCATCAATATCATGGAACCTGGTGCAGAGCCTACTGACGAGCAACTCGACAGAATACAGGAAGATGCCGACCTCCGCGAGGCCTGCCAGGACATCATGATCATGCAGGGAATACTGGCTGAGGAAAAGGAGAGTGCTGAGTCCCGCCCAGAACTGCCGGTCAAGGACAATGCATCATCCTTTCCCCGGATCCTGGTGATTGCCCTTGCTGCAGCAGCCGTATTTGCCGGAGTCTTTTTCCTGCTTCATCCCAAACAGCCAAGTACAAAGACATCCCCAGATACGAGTTCTCTCCTGAGCGATGCCATCACCATCACCACACCCGACGGTCATCCTCAGGCACTTGACCTTGTGAAAGAGGACAACATGCCTGATGCCGTCTATACCGTAGTTGCCAGCACCCCCAAAAACTCCGCTGCCACCACCACATCTGAGACAGTGACCGCAGAAAGCATCGTTACCATTCCTTATGGCCACTCACTTCAGATCATCCTCAGCGACGGCACCCGTGTGTATATGCACCCAGGGTCACGGATTGTCTATCCCGACCCCTTCACCGGCAGCGAGCGCAAAGTGAAACTCTCGGGCGAGGCCTACTTCTGTGTGGCTGATGACTCCACCCGCCCCTTCATCGTTCACACCGAGCAAGGCGACGTTCGCGACTACGGCACTGAATTCAATGTCTGCTCCGAGAATAAGAAGACCGAGGTGGTACTCATCGAAGGCAGAGTGGGTGTCACAACCAGGAGCAAGGAACATCTCCTGCAACCCGGACAGATGGCCACCCTGGACTTCAACCAGCCAGAGCCTGTCATTCAGGCCGTTGACATTGACCCATACACATCATGGCGAGACGGATATTTCTATTTCAACGAAGAAACCCTCGGCGATATCATCACGCAACTCGCCTGCTATTACAATCTCCGTGTGGAATGCCAAAACCCAGACTTGCTCCGACTGCGGATGCGATACATTATCCCGAGGAATAGTCCTGAGACCTATGCCGTGGAGATCCTCAATCGGCTGCAGCGCGGGCACATCGTGCTCGAAGGAGACCGCATCGTCGTGAAATAAGGCCGATAAATGTCAATAAAAACAACAAAAACCATAATACAATGAAAAGAATCTCTTCAATCTGCCTTTTGCTATCGTTATTCATAGCAGCACAGGCACAAATGCAGGACCCAGTAAAGTTCAAGTCCGAATTGAAGACCGGATCGGGTCCTGAGGCAGAAATGGTCTTCACCGCCACCATCGACCCAGGCTGGCATGTCTATTCCACAGAACTTGGGAGCGACGGTCCTATCGAAGCCTCACTCCATGTCAACAAAATGGATGGAGCCGAACTCGTTGGCAAACTCACTCCCAAGGGTAAAGAGATATCCAACTACGACGAGATGTTCGGTATGAAACTGCGCTATTTTGAGAAGACGGCACAGTTTGTCCAGAAAGTGAAATTCACCAAACCACAATACGACATCGACGCCTATCTGGAGTATGGTGCCTGCAACGACGAGATGTGCATGCCCCCATCGGAAGTTCCGCTGAAGCAGAACGGCAAGAGTCCTGCTGTAGCTGGAGCGGTTGAGGAAAAGGCAAAAGTGGAAGAAGTAAAGGAAGAGAAAGTCGCAGAAGAGGTGAAGAATGAGGATGAGGCTCAGACTCTGGCAGACACACTTGTCACCCCCACCGCATTGGGAGACTCCGCTGTTGCCGTTGCCGCCCTCTCAGGCGACCAGGGGGATCTTTGGCGACCTGTCATCTCAGAGCTTCGCGCCCTGGGCAACAGCGGCGACAGCCTGAGCAACCATTCGCTGCTGTACATCCTCTTCATGGGCTTTGTGGGTGGTCTGTTGGCAGTGCTCATGCCCTGCATCTGGCCCATCATCCCCATGACGGTGAGTTTCTTCCTGAAACGGGCAAAGAGCGACAAGAAGAAAGGCATCAAGGACGCCATCACTTACGGCATCTCCATCATCGTCATCTATCTGGCGCTCGGACTTCTTGTCACGGCGATTTTTGGCAGCGACACGCTGAATGCCATGTCCACCAATGCGGTGTTCAACATCTTCCTGTTTCTTCTGCTTGTGGTGTTCGCCCTGTCATTCTTTGGATGGTTTGAGATCAAGTTGCCAAGCAGTTGGGCCAACGCCGTTGACACGAAGGCATCAAATACCAGCGGTCTTGTCTCCATATTCCTGATGGCGTTCACCCTGGTGCTGGTGAGTTTCTCCTGCACGGCACCCATTATCGGACTGCTGCTTGTGGAGACGACGACCAGCGGCAACTGGGTGGCTCCTGCCCTCGGCATGTTCGGCTTCGCCCTGGCACTTGCCCTGCCCTTCACCTTGTTCGCCTTGTTCCCCGCGTGGCTGAAGCAAGCACCCAAATCAGGATCGTGGATGACTACACTCAAGGTGGTGCTGGGATTCATCGAACTGGCCTTTGCACTCAAATTCTTCTCCGTAGCCGACCTTGCCTACGGATGGCATCTGCTGGACCGCGAGGTGTTCCTCTCCCTATGGATTGTCATCTTCGGACTCCTCGGCGCTTACCTCTGTGGATGGTTGAAATTCCAGGAGGATGAGACAGGCGGCGACCTGCACAAGCCCATGCCAGTGTTGTGCATCATGGGCGGACTAGTATCATTGGCATTTGCTGTGTATATGATTCCCGGACTGTGGGGAGCTCCCTGCAAGGCCGTCAGTGCCTTTGCTCCTCCCATGAACACCCAGGACTTCAATCTCAACACCAAAGTGGTAGAAGCTGCTTATACCGACTACGAACAAGGCATGAGAGCCGCCGCCGCCCAAGGCAAGCCCGTGCTGATCGACTTCACTGGTTTCGGTTGTGTGAACTGCCGCAAAATGGAGGCAGCCGTATGGACCGACCCCCGTGTGGCCAGCAAGCTGACCAAGGACTATGTGCTCATCTCGCTATACGTGGATGACAAGACACCACTGAAAGAGCCCATGACGGTGACGGATGAGAAAGGGCAGGAAAAGACACTGCGCACGGTGGGAGCCAAATGGAGCTATCTGCAGAGCAACAAATTCGGAGCCAACGCCCAACCCTTCTACGTGGCAGTCTCCCCACAAGGCAATCCTCTGACCGGAGCGAGAAGCTATGATGAGAACATCGACAAATACATGGACTTCCTTGATGAAGGACTGAAAGCCTACAAGACATCCTCTGAGTAAGTCAGCGCGCCCGTCACGATACCCCATTCAGTCATCGAACCTAATCATAATGAAAATACTATGCTAGACAAAGAAACACGTGAAGAAATCCTGCAACTCATCAGGCGCCAAGTAGTACCTGCCATCGGTTGCACAGAACCCATGGCCGTTTCCCTCTGCACCGCCAAAGCCGCAGAGAAGCTGGGATGTCGTCCGGAGCACATCCAAGTATGGTTGAGCGGCAACGTACTGAAAAATGCCATGGGTGTGGGAATCCCCGGCACGGGAATGATTGGCCTGCCCATCGCCATCGCCCTGGGTGCACTCATCGGTAAGTCTGAATACCAACTAGAGGTGCTCAGGGATCTCACTCCGGAAGATGTGGAGGAAGGTAAACGCTTCATTGCCGAAAACCGCATCAACATCCAGTTGAAGCCGCTATGCCCTGACAACCTTTACATAGAGGTGGTCTGCGAAAATGATGGCAAGACTGCCTCTGCCATTATTAAGGGCAGCCACACCCATTTTGTAGAGCATGCCAGCGACAAAAGCCAAAACGAGGAAGATGCCGTACAGGAGGAAGAGCTCAAACTCAACCTTCAATTAGTGTATGACTTTGCCACGACCAGTCCGCTCGATGAAATCCGTTTCCTCCTGAAGACCCGCGATCTGAACATGCAAGCTGCGGAAGATGCCAAGAAAGGCAATTATGGCCATTGTCTCGGCAAGACCATTGACCGCCCTCTAGCACACGGCATTTTTGGCAACTCCATTTTCTCGCATATCATATCCAAGACCGCCTCGGCCTGTGATGCCCGTATGGGTGGAGCGATGATACCCGTCATGTCCAATTCCGGCTCAGGCAACCAGGGCATCTGCGCAACCAATCCGGTGGTTGTCTATGCCATTGAGAACGAGAACACCGAGGAAGAACTCATCCGGGCACTGACATTGAGTCATCTGACTGCCATCTACATCAAACAGAGTCTGGGTACACTCTCGGCCCTGTGTGGATGCGTGGTGGCATCCATCGGCTCGTCCTGCGGCATCACCTATCTGATGGGCGGCGACTACGAGCGCATCTGTCGTTCGGTGAAAAACATGATTGCCAATCTCACAGGGATGATTTGCGATGGAGCCAAGCCCTCGTGCTCTCTCAAAATCTGCTCTGGGGTCAGCACCGCCTTGCTGTCTGCGCTCCTCTCCATGGAAGGACGATGTGTGACAGCTGCAGAAGGTATCGTAGATGAGGATGTGGACCGCAGCATCCACAACCTTACGAGCATCGGGGCCGATGCCATGCGCATGACAGACGAGATGGTGCTCAACATCATGACGGGTAAAGAGTGAAGAGTAATAAGTGAAGAGTGAAGAATGAAGAGTGAAGAGTGAAGAATAATATTTTAAAAATGAATAATTAAGATGGAAAGAAAAATTGCATTGATTACTGGAGCGACTAGTGGCATAGGAGAAGCCTGTGCCCGTCGGTTTGCCAAAGGGGGATACGACCTCATCCTCACTGGACGGAATGAGCAAAACCTTCAAGCTGTGAAGGAAGCAGCGGAAAAAGAAGGAGTCGAGGTAGTGACTCTACGTTATGACGTCCGCGACCGGCAGGCTTGCAAGGAGGCAGTTGCCTCACTTCAAGGCAGATGGACAAAGGTTGATGTCCTGATCAATAATGCCGGATTGGCCTTGGGACTCGAAAAAGAGTATATGGGCAACATGGAAGATTGGGATACGATGATAGACACCAACATCAAGGGACTGCTCACCATGACACGGCTGATTGTGCCCGGAATGGCGGAGCGAAACCATGGGCATGTCATCAACATCGGAAGTGTGGCAGGCGATGCCGCCTATGCCAACGGCAATGTCTATTGTGCCACCAAAGCAGCGGTGAAAGCTATTACAGATGGCTTGCGCATCGACGTGGCTGACACTCGAATCCGCGTGACCAACGTGAAACCGGGACTGGTGGAAACCAATTTCAGTGTCACACGCTTCCATGGCGACCAGGAGCGGGCCGACCATGTATATGATGGCATCCAACCGCTCACTGGTGACGACATCGCCGACGTGGCTTTCTACGCTGCCTCCGCCCCCGAGCATGTCCAAATCGCAGAGGTCTTGGTCTTAGCCACCCATCAGGCTAGCGGTTCGGTCATCTACCGTGAAAACTAAGTTCCCGCCCTTCATTAGGATTGATCGAATGAGGGTGTGTCAAAAATGATGAAAGGTTGCCTTTATTCATTTTTGACACACCCTCTTTCGATTCCTCATGTGAACAGCAACTGCGAGAACAGCGCGAGACAGATGTACCAATTGAGCAATTTTATAAGTTGATGGGCAAATATTCTAACAAAAAATACTAAAAGCTCTTCTTTTCACTTTTTTTTTGTACTTTTGCCCATGAAACAGTAAACAACAATTCATTTTTTATCACTAAAAGCCGAAAAAATTACATTATGTATTGGAATGAGAGCATTGAATGCATGGATCGCGAACAACTTCGTGAGATCCAAAACAGACGTCTGAAGAAGATTGTGAACTACTGTTATCACAACACTCCATTTTACCGCAAGAAATTTCAGGAAATGGATCTCAGTCCCGATGATATCCAAGGCATTGAAGACATCACCAAGTTACCTTTCACAGACAAAACAGACCTGCGCGACACCTATCCTTTTGGTCTGGCTGCCGTTCCGATGAGTCAGATTGTCCGCATTCATGCCTCCTCTGGCACAACGGGAAAACCCGTTGTGGTGCTACACACCAGAAAAGACATTGCCATGTGGACCGAAGCCATCTCCCGCGCCTTTACAGCCTACGGTGCCACGAGGAATGACATTTTCCAAATATCATACGGTTACGGCCTTTTCACCGGTGGACTTGGAGCCCATGACGGTGCCACCAACATCGGTGCCAGTGTCATCCCCATGTCTTCAGGCAATACTCAGAAACAGATCACGCTGATGCATGACTTCGGTGCCACCGCCCTCTGCTGCACCCCTTCCTATGCCATGTTCCTCGGAGAGGCCATGCGTGAGTCGGAATGGCCCAGAGAGGAATTCAAGCTTCGTTTTGGCGCCTTTGGTGCGGAACCGTGGACGGAGAACATGCGTGTGAAACTCGAGGAATCACTGGGCATCAAGGCTTACGACATCTATGGTCTGAGCGAGATCGCCGGTCCTGGTGTAGGTTATGAGTGCGAGTGCCAGCATGGCACCCACCTCAACGAAGACTATTTCTTCCCCGAGATTGTCAACCCAGAGACAGGAGAATCCTTGCCTGAAGGCCAGTTTGGCGAACTTTGCTTCACCCATCTGACCAAGGAAGGCATGCCGCTGCTGAGATACCGCACACACGACCTGACGGCTCTTCATTATGAGCGTTGCTCCTGCGGACGCACATTGGTGAGAATGGACCGCATCCTCGGCCGCTGCGACGACATGCTGATCATCCGTGGTGTCAACGTATTCCCGTCGCAGATTGAGGCCGTCATCCTCAAGCAAGAGGAATTTGAGCCTCACTTCCTGCTTGAGGTCGACCGCGTGAACAACACCGACACCAGCATGCTCAAGGTGGAGGTGAAGGAAGAGTACTTCACCGACAACATGTCGGATATGGTGGGTCTTCAGAAGAAACTCGAAGGCGAGCTCCGCAGCGTGATCGGACTTGGATTCAAGGTGAAACTTGTCGAACCTAAGGGAATTGAGCGCTCTACCGGCAAGGCAAAGCGTGTCATCGACAGGAGGAAGATTTGAGTGAAGAGTGAAGAGTAAAGAGTGAAGAATGAAGAATGAAGAGTGAAGAATTTTAATTTAATTAACCAATAAGACCTATGTTAGCAAAGCAATTATCCATTTTTTTGGAAAACAAGTCAGGCCGCCTGACTGAGGTGACCGAGGTATTGGGCAAGGCAGGTGTCAACCTGTCCGCCATGAGCATCGCCGACAATTCCGACTTCGGCATCCTGCGCTGCATCGTCAGCGACCCCGACCTGGGTTACAAAGTACTGAAAGACGCACATTTTACCGTCAAACTCACCGATGTGATCGGGTTCACATGCCCCAACACACCAGGTTCGCTGGCGGTAGTCCTCAAATGCCTCTCCGATGCTGGCGTTTTCATCGAGTATATGTATTCCTTCAGTAACGGCGACGGTGCCAACGTGGTCATCCGCCCCTCGGACCTCAAGTTGTGTGACCAAATCCTTGAATCCAAAAAAGTAGACCTCATCGCGGCAAGCGACCTTTACAAACTCTAAACCATTTACCATGACCAACAAAAAATACGGCTATTTCGATGACGCCAACCGTGAGTATGTCATCACCGACCCCCAGACCCCATGGCCCTGGATCAACTATCTGGGCAATGAGGATTTCTTCTCACTGATCAGCAACACGGCAGGAGGTTACTCCTTCTACAAAGATGCCAAATTCCGCCGTCTGACCCGTTATCGTTATAACAATGTTCCGATGGACAACGGCGGCCGGTATTTCTACATCAAAGACGGTTCGACGATATGGAATCCCGGTTGGAAACCTTGCAAGACCCCGCTTGACTTTTACGAGTGCCGACATGGCATGAACTATACCCGCCTGACGGGATGCAAGGATGGCATTGAGGCCAGCGTGCTTTTCTTTGTCCCTCTGAAGAATTGGTGCGAGGTACAGAAACTCACCCTCCGCAATACTACCGACAAGGTGAGAAAGATACAGCTTTTCTCCTTTGAGGAATGGTGTCTGTGGAATGCCGCCACCGATATGGAGAATTTCCAGCGCAACTTCTCCACCGGCGAGGTGGAAATCGAAGGCTCGGTCATCTACCACAAGACGGAGTATCGTGAGCGCCGCAATCATTACGCCTATTACAGCGTCAACGTGCCGATTGACGGTTTTGACACCGACCGTGAGACCTTCATCGGTCTTTACAATGGTTTCGACCATCCCGATGCCGTTATCGAAGGCCGTCCACGCAACTCCCATGCCCATGGCTGGAGCCCCATCGCCTCCCATTATATAGAGGTGGAGCTGAAACCTGGTGAAAGCCGCGACTTCATTTTCGTATTAGGCTATGTGGAGAACGAGCAAGAGGAGAAATTCATCGCTCCGAAAGT
This sequence comes from uncultured Prevotellaceae bacterium, assembly GCA_947306845.1. The sequence continues at coordinate 9,644 of CAMZHP010000019.1, read as the reverse complement.
CATCAACAAGAAAAAGGCATTGGACACCATCGCATGTTTTGACACGACCGAGAAAGTGGATGCCGCCTTCCGTGAACTGAATGACTATTGGGATGACTTGCTCGACATCTATGTAGCCGACACCGGAAACGAGAAGCTCGACCGCATGGTGAACATCTGGAACCAGTATCAGTGCATGGTGACATTCTGCATGTCACGATCAGCCTCGTTCTTCGAGAGCGGAATCGGACGAGGCATGGGCTTCCGCGACTCCAACCAAGACCTGGTGGGATTCGTTCACCAGATACCCGAACGTGCCCGCCAGCGTATCATCGATATTGCATCGACACAATTCCCCGATGGCGGATGCTACCACCAGTACCAGCCCCTCACCAAACGGGGCAACAACGACATCGGTGGCGGTTTCAACGATGACCCATGCTGGCTGATCTTTGGCACAGTGGCCTACATCAAGGAGACGGGCGATTTCTCCATTCTCGACGAGATGGTGCCATTCGACAACCAGGAAGGCAGCGAGGTGCCCCTGATGGAGCACCTGCGTGTGTCGTTCAATCATGTGATTGACAATCTCGGTCCTCACCAATTGCCGCTGATAGGCCGTGCTGACTGGAATGACTGCCTCAACCTGAACTGCTTCTCATGGGATCCCAATGAATCGTTCCAAACCACAGAGAACAAGACGGAAGGTACTCAGGCAGAGAGTCTGATGATCGCAGGCCTTTTTGTGGTGACAGGAAAAGAATATGCTGCCCTTTGCCGCCGCATCGGTGACGATGCAGAGGCTGAGCGTGCCCAAAAACACATCGACGCCATGGAGGAAGCCGTGAAACGCGATGGATGGGACGGTGAATGGTATCTTCGTGCCTACGACTTCTACGGTAGGAAAATCGGTTCGAAAGAAAACGAAGAGGGCAAGATCTTCATTGAGAGCCAGGGATGGTGTACCATGGCCGGCATCGGAGCTGAGGAAGGCATGGTGGACAAGTCGCTTGACTCGGTGAAGAAATACTTGGAGTGTGAGCATGGCATCGTACTCAACAACCCTGCCTTCACCAAGTATATCTACGAGTACGGAGAAATCAGCAGTTATCCTGAGGGATACAAAGAGAACGCCGGCATATTCTGCCACAACAATCCCTGGGTCATCATCGGTGAGACCCTCGCAGGCCGTGGCGATGACGCATGGAGCCACTACCGCAAGATCCTGCCCAGTTATGTGGAGGAGAAATACAGCACGCTGCACAAGGTGGAGCCCTACGTCAACTGCCAGATGGTGGCAGGAAAGGATGCCGCCCGTCCCGGTGAGGGCAAGAACAGTTGGCTGACAGGCACAGCCGCTTGGATGTGGCTGACCGTGAGCCAGTATATACTTGGCATCAAGCCCGATTACGACGGACTGCTCATCGACCCATGCGTGCCCTCCACTGCCCAGGAGTTCTCTGTGAAGCGCAAGTTCCGCGACGCGGAATATCGCATCCGCATCTCCAATCCCAAGGGTGTCAACCGTGGAGTGCTCACCGTCGAGGTGGATGGTGCCCTGATTGACGGCAATGTTATCCCTTATGAGGCAGGCAGTCACGAGGTGACCGTGGTGATGGGATAGAAAAAACCTGATATCCTTCATTTCAAATATCAACTCAGAGTTACAGAGATACAGAGTTTTTTAAAACCTCTGTGTCTCTGTATCTTTGTGTTTCAATTCTTCTATGAATATGTAAAGCAAGACAAATAATTACGTTTTTGTTTTGCATTGCACTTGTTTTGTATTACCTTTGCACCCGACTTGCAGAGCGCAAGTTAAGGGGTGCCCGATTTTTCGGGCTGAGATCAGACCCTCTGACCTGATCCGGGTAATGCCGGCGTAGGAATTCATCTTTCCTTCCCCCTTATTGTATATATCATAATAAGGTATTCATGAAAAAATTGTTTTTAACAACTGTTGCCAGTCTCTCCATCATGGGAGTCATGGCGCAGGACGTTGACTCTCTTCGGTTGGAACAACTGCATGAGGTTGTGGTAAAAGGCGTGCGCGCACAAAAAGACGCGCCCTACGCCGTGGCCCACATCAAGAAGGCTGAATTGCAAGAATTCTCCAAGACAGGGCAGGAACTGCCCTTCCTTTTCTCACAGACACCGGGAGTGCTGGCATGGAGCGAGAACGGACTCGGCACCGGCACCACCTACATGCGCATACGAGGTGCAGGTGACTCACGCATCAACGTCACTCTCGACGGTGTTCCTCTCAACTCCCCCGAGGACCAATGTGTATTTTGGGCCAACATGAACAGTTATGCCTCTCTGCTCGGAAGCGTGCAGATACAGCGAGGTGTGGGAGCTTCTACCAACGGTGACGGAGCTTTCGGCGGAAGCATCTCACTCTCATCAAAGGCAGCCTCAGACATTCCCTCCGCAGAACTCAGCGCAAGCTACGGGTCGTACAACACATACAATATCGGAGGGGCATTCAACACCGGACTGCTCTGGAACCATGTTGTCTTCGACGGAGCCTACCATGAGACCAACACCGACGGATTCATCCATGGAACAAGCGGTCGCTCAGGCAGTTACTATGGCAGCATCAGATACCTGACCGACAAGTTCATCATCAGATACAAAAATTTCGGCAACTTCGAGAAAACAGGGCAGGCATGGAACGGTGTGACTGCCGGCGACAACGACCTCTCGCTTATGGATGGAACCTACGGCGCACATACCGGCATCTATAGCTACAAAGACCTCTACAATGCTGGACTTGGAAAATACAACACCCTTTACGAGACACTGGCATACGATGCCGACGGCAATTTTGCAAAGGATGCGAAAGGCAACTATATCACACAGCGTTATGCCACCAGCGATGGCAAAATGTGGCGACGTGCCACGGACAATTTCTGGCAGAGCCACAACATACTCTCCTTCACATGGGATGCCAATGCCCATTTGAACATGACTGCATCTATCCACTACACTCATGGATACGGATATTACAATGAATTCAGGTACAATAACAAACTGAAGAAATTCGGCCTCGCCAACTTCACCACCAGCGACGGGAAAACAGTGAAGCGCACCGATTTTGTCCGTAAAAAAGGTCTCAGTCAAGACACTTACGGCCTTGTGTGGAACGGTAACTACAAGGCAGAAAGATGGGACATCATGAGCGGTGTCTCCCTGCAGCGCTTCAGTGGCAACCACTTCGGCTACCTCACTTATATCGCCCATCCCGAACTGAGCAAGCAACTGCTCTCAGGCAAAGACTACAAGTATTATGACTCCGATGCCAACAAAGATGACTACAGCGGATATGTGAAAGCCGCCTATTATCTCACTTCCAACCTGAGTGTGTTTGGCGATGCGCAATACCGCCATGTGAACTATACCACCGACGGCATCAACGACAAGTTTTATGAGAATGAGGACGGAACCTTCACCAACCAGCGCATTGACATCGACAAGAAATATGATTTTGTCAACCTCAAGGGCGGAGTGAGCTACCATACCGACCATCATCGCGCCTACATCTCAGCCGCAACAAGCAACAGGGAGCCTGAGCGCAACAACTTCACCGACAACGGAAGTTACCCTGCTCCAAAGGCAGAGAAACTGCTTGATTTTGAGGCAGGTTACAACTATAGTGGACCACACTGGCGCGCTGGTGTCAACCTCTATTACATGGACTACACCAACCAGTTTGTGCAGACTGGTGAGGTGAGTGACATCGGAGAGGCTCTGACCACCAACATCAAGGACTCCTACCGCATGGGAGTGGAACTCACCGCAGGTGTCGACCTCACCTCTTGGCTCACCATCGAAGGCAATGCCGCTCTTAGCAAAAACAAAATCAAGGACTTCGACGAAGTGGTGGAAGACTGGGACAATGGTAGCCAAACCATCCACTATGACAACTCGACGCTCGCCTTCTCCCCCTCCGCCATCCTCAACGGTTTTGTGCGTCTGCATCACAATGGGTGGCAGGCTATTTGGCACACCAACTATGTGAGCCAACAGTATCTGGATAACACGGAGAACAGCAATCGCTCACTGCCATGCTACAGCACATCCAATGTCAACCTCAGCTATACAACCAAGGTGAGCAAGGCTCTTGGCATGAAGGAGGTGACCGTAGGCATGAACTTCCACAACATATTCAACCGCAGATATGCAAGCAGCGGTTGGGTTTACTCTGCCATCTGCGACAGTTACGGTCACCCCAATGACAACCGTTACTATCAGATAGGATTCATCCCCATGGCAGGTTTCACAGCCATGGGCAATGTGACATTAAAATTCTAAGCATCATGCTTGATTTTCTGCAAGCCCATTGGCTGGATATGCTGACTACGGTACTCGGACTGGCCTACATCCTGCTCGAGTATCATGCCAGCATCTGGCTGTGGGCAGTAGGTTTCGCGATGCAAAGTCTGGGCATCATACTCTATTACCAGAAAGGTCTGTACGCCGACTGCGGCATGGAATTCTATTATCTAGCCATGACAGTGTATGGATTCTTTCACTGGGTCAGATCTCCCAGAAACGACGGAAAATCCCCCAAAGAAAGACCCATCACTCATTTTCCTGCAAGATTGGCATTGATTTGGCTTCTCATCACATTGACAGCATGGGGGACACTCTATTGGTTCCTCTCCACATTTACCGACTCGAGTGTGCCCGTCGCCGATTCATTCACCACCGCCCTGTCTTTTGTCGGAATATGGGCTTTGGCAAGGAAATATCTTGAGCAATGGCTGATTTGGATAGTGGTCGATGTGGTCACCTGCTTCCTGTATTACTACAAGGATATTCCTTTCAAGGGAAGCCTGTATGCCCTCTATGTAGTCATTGCCATATTCGGATACAGAAAGTGGAAAAAGATGATGCAAGAGAGCTGTTTGCGCACACATTGTTAATTTTTGTCTTTTTGGGTAACAAATTGATAGATTCGTTTGCGCAAGCCACTCCAAAAGCGTATCTTTGCACCATCATAAATGCTGAGAGGCGCGAAGCCTTATTATTCAGATAGCAAAGATAAAACAAAGACAATAATAATTTTCGCTAAAAAACATCTCACATCTGTGGGATGGTCCACTCGTGAGAGTCGATATCTTTGAGTTAATTTATTTAGTAAGTTATATACATGCACCCAGTCGTGAGACTAGGTGCATGTTTTTTATAACTACTTCTTCAGCCTGAAAATATTGAGAGAATAGGCTGGGATGACTGTTTGGAAACCATTTTCTTCCACCGGCAAAACCGTTTCGGTAGGATATACATTGGTAGGCTGACCAAGCGTATTCTCATCATCCCCACTACCAGAAGCGAGACGGATGATTCTGCCACAAGTGGGACGGAAGCCCTCGATGCCGATATTGGCTGTGGTGTTCTCCTGTCCTGTATTGACCACCTTGAGAATCATCTCTTCTGATGCTTCATCCATCTGGGCATTGGCAAAGATACCCGGAGGATTGACGTTTGACTTCAACTGAGCATCAAATATCAGTTCTCCGTCCAGAAGGCAGCGCACTTGGTTTCCTTTGACCTCTATATCAACATCGTACCATTTGCCACGTTCTACCCTACCCCGTTTTGTAGCGGTCTGCATCTTGTTACCGTTCACCACCTGCTCAAGTCCATGCTGCGTATTACCCCAACCGCCGAGATTGAACCAGCAGTAATTTTCGGGATCCTGGTAATTGAACACCACGATAAATCCTTCATTTCCGCCATCTTTTCTTGCTTTTACCTTCAAATGGTAATTGTCTGACATCACCATGTGTTCATCGACGAAGACACAGCCCTCTTCCATGGATGTCTGAGTGACCACGCCATTGCTGACATTCCAGGTTCCCTTGAGTGTCTCTGACTTGTCCGACTTTTCTGTCCCGTCCTTTGCAGAGAGTTCCACGAACTGATACGAAGCCTTTGTTCCCCATGTTGCATAACCCACCTTGCTCTTTTCGGGGGTCATTTTCTTTATCACAATGGCATTGGGTCCATAAGCGAAGGAATCGTCCACCTTGGTAGCCACATTCCTGGTACCCACATGGTTGGCCATCAATTTCTGCACATAGTAGGAAGGTGTGCCCATCGCATGAGAAGAGTTGAACCTGATCATGTCGGGCTGCCAGGCCACATTGTTCTCATTGACGAAAATGGGGGCGTAGCTCGCCATCTCTACAACATCTCCATTGCGCTCCATACCCATCATGAATACCGCCTCGCCGAGTGCCGCGCTAAGTGAGCCAAGTCGTCCGAATCCCAGTGTAACAGCATACTCACCGCAGTAGATTTTTGACTTTCCACGTTCATAGCCATCATATTTGCGGTAGTTGTCCGTAAACCATGCCGGATTGCGATAATAGTGCTCATCAAGCAGTTCAACGCTTTCGCTGCTGTTCCATTTCGGGTCATCATTACCCCATGCCACAACATTTCCAATCAGGTGCATGTGAGGGTATTTTGCTAGAACGGCATCCTTGAATTTCTTGTAACGCTCGTAATATCTGTCACTTTGCTGGCGTGGGTCATCTTGGTTGTTCTCATTACCAATTTCCAGATATTCGATGTTGAAAGGAGCCGGATGGCCGTTCTTCGCGCGCAAAGCTCCATATTTTGTGGTGACATCGCCATTGGCATATTCCAAAGCATTCATGCACTCGTCAATCCATGGCTGCAGGTCCTCGACAGGCGTGAATCCCCCGTGCCAGATGCCTACATTGACTACAAAGAGAGGTTTGGCACCAAGGTCCTCTGACAGTTGCAGATACTCATGGAAACCCAATCCATCACTCGTACGGTAGTTCCAGTTGCGGTTGAGGTGTCCCTCCCTCTCCTCTATAGGACCGATGGTCCTTTCCCATCGGAAGGCGTTGTCAGGAGAGTCCTGTCCCTCAACGAAGCATCCGCCAGGGAATCTCATGAACTTAGGTTGAAGTTCCAGCAGCATATTTGCCAAATCCGGCCTACACCCGTTTTCCCTGTTTTTGAAGGTAGGCGGAAAGAGTGAGACGACATCGAGGTCGATACTGCCTTTTCCGTCGAAGACGAAGGCGAGTTGAGCCTTGGGGTCATTGCCTTTGGCGACGAAGGATGCCGTGTACTTGGTCCATTTCTTTGTCAAGGAGAAGGGCTCGTTTGTCTCCGCATAGATATGTGCGCCTGTGGCATCGCAAAGGGTCACCTTGACATTTCCTTTGTATTTGGCGCGTGCCCAGAATGACAGACGGTAGGTCTGCCCCATCACAGCATTGATGCCCCAGAAGCCCTCATTCACCAAGCATACCGGAGCAGATGAAGTGGCATTGATAGTCAGTTGAAGTGCCTGATGCTGCTTGTCATTGAGCAGGTCTTTGGAGATGAGTTTTGCCGAGATGTCTGCACCTGATGACGCAAAAGTACTCCAACAAGGAGTTTCGTTCTTGCTGTCTTCAAAGGAGCGGTTCGCCACCAGTTCGGCATAGAGTCCGCCATCAGCGGCATGGTTGATGTCCTCGAAGAAGATGCCATAGAGCATAGGACTTACCTGATGTTCTTTCTGCGAGGCATCAACGTGGATGCTCACCTGCGCAGAGACCGCAAGCTGAGCCATCAGTCCGGCTGTGATAAGAATGGTTTTGATGTTCATAATGAAAATAATGTCTGATTTGCTTAAGTGGTGTAAAGTTAATCATTTTATTTGATAATTAAATCTGATTGACTTCTTATTAACAATTTTTGTATTCACGCGAAAGGGCCGCCACGAGAGTGGGGTCGTCCTCTACTCCAAACGGCCACCAACACGCCCCATCATGTAAAAGGGGCATGCATGGCTGCATACCCCTTTTTGTAGTTGTTACAAGACAACGAAGTGCCTAATTTTTAAGTCTGAATGATCTCTCGATTTTTTCAATAAGCTCGGTAAAACCCTTCTCGGTCTTCATGCGTTGCTCCACTTTCTCACAACTGTGCAACACAGTGGAGTGGTCGCGTCCCGCAATGAGCTGTCCGATTCTGGATGCCGGCATCTTCGTGTGTTTTTGGGCGAGATACATTGAGACTTGTCTTGCGACGACTAAATTTCGTTTTCTGCTTTTGCCTCCCACCTCCTCGGGAGAGACATTGAATTGGTTGCAAACCGTATTGACAATCTCATCGACTGTGAGCGGTTTGTTGTCAACCTTGACCGAACGCTTGAGCACAGATGTGGCGAGCGCCATGTCAATGGGCCTGCCATAGACCACCGAATAGGCCATGAGTGAATTGACCACACCCTCAAGGTCGCGCACGCTTCCGTTGGCATTCTCTGCGATATAGAGAATCACGTCCTCTGGGATATTGAGTCCGTCCTTCATGATCTTTGCATGGAGGATGTCCACACAGAGTTGGGTGTCTGGTTTCTCCAGTTCTGCTATAAGTCCGCAACTGAACCGTGTGAGCAAGCGGTCGTTCATACCCTCCAGGTCGACAGGCGGGCGGTCGCAAGCCAGAATGATACGCTTCCCGTTGCGGAACAGGTGGTCAAAGATATGGAAGAAGGTGTTCTGTGTCTTTGTAGAGGTCATCCATTCCTGGATATCATCGACAATCAGCACATCGATGGTCTGGTAGAAATTGATGAAGTCATTGATGGTACTGTATCTGACAGCATTCGTGTACTGCACCTGAAACAGTCTGGCGCTGACATAGAGCACCCGTTTCTGTGGGTAGTTCTTCTTGATGCGAAGACCAATGGCATTGATGAGGTGTGTCTTTCCGCAACCTGACGGGCCATAGATGAACATCGGGTTGAACATGGTCGTTGCCGGCTGCTCAGCGATGGTCATACCCACCGCTCTGGGAAGTTTGTTGCTGACACCCTCGATGAAGTTGTCAAAAGTCTGCTGAGGATTGAGCTGTGAGTCGATTTCCTGAGGCTGCGCCACATCCAATACGGAGTATGACTGGTTGGCCCTTGTCCTTGGCATGGGTTTCTCCATCACATTCTCTGTGTTCTCCGACTGTACCACCATGTCCATGTTGTTGGTCTTGTCGGTGATGATGCGGTACTCCAGTTTCACGGCATTTCCAAACACCCTTTTGAGCACCTTACTGATCAAGTCCACAAAGTTCCCCTCCAGGTACTCATACACGAATGGGCTGGGCACCTGCACCAAAACCGTCATCCGGGCCGGGAAATACGACTCGAATACGATTGGCTCGAACCATGTTTTGTATTGCTGCTCGGTGACATTTGCCTTGATAATTTGGAGGCATTTATCCCAGAGGAGCGATGGACTTTGTTTCATTGATAATCTCGAAAAGGTTGTAAGGCAACTTTAGCCTGTGTTCTTGAAATCGAATGCAAATATCGCTATTTTTTTCCTGAAAAAAAAATGCCCGTTTTATTTGCATTTTAACTATACGTTGTAAAATACTATAAAATGGCCACTTACATCATTTCGTTGACAAGAGGATTTTTTCTTACATTTGCATTTTTGCAAGTGATTGAGTTTTCGCGATTTAAAGAAATTAGACTTCATTTATCAAAGCGACAAATGAAGTCTTTCGTATTTATTCTAAATTACTTATTTTCTATAATTTACATCATTTAGATAAAGTAAACCTTAGAATAGTAATTATTTAGAATCATTCTATTTTAGTATAATATTGAAGCCAATTTGTAGACATTC
>CAMZHP010000018.1 GCA_947306845.1 uncultured Prevotellaceae bacterium | reverse complement strand
GCTGCCAGCATGAAGGAAAGCTCGTTGGAGTCCACCGGGTGCATCTTGCCATCATAAACGATGACACGCACGTCACGGGCATAACTGCCGGTGAGCGGGCCTTGCTCCATGCGCTCCATCACACCCTTGAGGATGGCCGGCATAAAGCGAGTGTCGATGGCACCACCAACAACAGAGTTGAGGAAGACCAGTTTTCCACCCCACTCAAGATCGATTTCCTCACGGCTCTTGATGTTCATCTTGAACTCCTGGCCACCGAACTTATAGACGGTGGGATCGGGCATGCCGTCTGTGTAAGGCTCTACAATCAGGTGAACCTCACCGAACTGACCTGCACCACCCGACTGCTTCTTATGTCTGTAATCGGCACGGTTGACCTTGGTGATGGTCTCGCGGTACGGGATTTTCGGCTCCTCGTAGATCACAGGGATTTTCTCGTTGTTCTCCAGACGCCACTTCAGTGTACGCAGGTGGAACTCACCCTGACCATGGATAATGGTCTGCTTCAGTTCCTTGCTCTGCTCCACCACCCATGTCGGGTCTTCCTGACGCATCTTGAGCACAGCAGCCATCAGTTTCTCTGTGTCGCTCTCGCTGACAGCCTTGATGGCGCGTGAATACTTGGAGTTGGGATATTTGATGAAGTCGAAGCGGATGTCCACATCCTTGGCGTTCAAGGTGTTGCCCGTCTTCACATCCTTCAGTTTGACAGTACAGCCGATATCACCAGCTTTCAGCTCATCCACAGCGATGCGGTTGGCGCCAGCACAGGTGAAGATCTGTCCCATACGCTCTTTTGAGCCACGGTCGGCATTGGTGAGGTCATCGCCCTGACGGACGGTTCCGCTCATCACCTTGAAGTAGCTCACCTCACCGATATGAGGCTCCATACCAGTCTTGAAGAAGAAGAGGCTCTCGGGGCCTTCGCTGTCAACAGCAATCTCGTCACCATTGGTGTCGCAAACCTTCGGCATATCTGTGGGGAACGGTACGACGTTGCCCAGGAATTCCATCAGGCGGCGCACACCCATGTCCTTGGTAGCGCAAACACAGAAGATGGGGAAGATAGAACGTGAGATCAGACCTTTGCGGATACCCTCGCGAATCTCATCCTCAGAAAGTGTCTCCTCCTCAAAGAATTTCTCCATCAGAGCCTCATCGTTCTCAGCAGCAGCCTCGATAAGAGCGGCATGCAGTTCCTCGGCCTTGTCCATTTCCTCGGCGGGAATATCCTCGATGATGGGAGCGCCACCCTCTGGCTTCCAGGAATATTTCTTCATGAGAAGGACATCGATGACGGCATTGAAACCCGGGCCTGTTGCAATAGGATACTGCACTTCCACACATTTGCTGCCAAATGTCTCACGCATATTGTTCATGACGGCCTCGAAGTCGCAGTGCTCACGGTCAAGCTGGTTGATGAGGAAGATGACAGGCTTGCCAATCTTCTCCGTCACACGGAAACTGTTCATGGTGCCGACTTCCGGTCCATACTGACCATTGACGACGATGACAGCCTGGTCGGTCACATTGAGTGCAGTGATGGCTCCACCGACGAAGTCATCTGAACCCGGGCAATCAATAAAATTAAGCTTTTTGTTGTTCCATTCGACATGGAATACCGTAGGAAACACGGAATAGCCATACTCCTGCTCTACAGGGAAGTAGTCACTGACAGTGTTCTTGCCCTCGACGGTTCCACGACGTTTGATAATGCCAGCCTCATAAAGCATGGCCTCGGCAAGAGTAGTCTTGCCGCTTCCCGCACTGCCAATGAGTGCGATGTTTTTGATTTCGTTTGTCTGATAGACTTTCATAAATTATGATAGATTTTAAGTGAAAATAATCGCTTTTTGCGAAATTGCCGACTAAAGTACTGATTTTTTGGCAAACAGCCAAAACATTTGCCACAAATTCGCAAATCTTTAAATACATTTAAAAAAAAGAAGCAACGCCTACAGTAAAAGCAAACATTTTTTCACTACCTTTGCAAGCATGGCAGGCCTATATATCCATATTCCCTTTTGCCGTTCCAGGTGTATATACTGCGGCTTCTATTCCACGACGATGCTGGAAATGCGACAGAGCTACACAGATGCCCTGTGCAAAGAGATGCGGATGAGAGGCGGCGCCACCATTGGCACCATATACATAGGCGGTGGCACACCATCACTGTTGTCTGAATCCATGATTCATCAGTTGTTCGACACCATTGAGGAGGTTTACGAGGTAAGCGAAGCAGCAGAAATAACCATGGAATGCAATCCTGATGACGTGAGCAAAAACTTTGCGGAAATGCTTCGAACATTGCCTGTCAACCGGGTGAGCATGGGCATCCAATCCTTCGACGACAGAAGGTTGCGGTTCCTTCACCGGCGCCATACCGCAGAGCAAGGACGCCAGGCAGTAGAAAGGCTGCGACAAGCCGGCATTGGCAATATCAGCATCGACCTGATGTTTGGTTTTCCCGAGGAGACATTGGAACAATGGCGAAATGACATCACTCAGGCCCTCCGCCTGCAAGTAGAACATATCTCCGCCTACAGCCTGATGTTTGAGGAGAACACACCTCTCAAAGAGATGCTCGACCGGCATCAGGTGAGCGCGACGGATGATGAAACATATATTATAATGTATAACGCACTGGTCGCCCAAATGAGGGAAGCCGGTTACGAGCATTATGAGATCAGCAACTTTGCCCGTCCCGGATATCGGTCCCGTCACAACAGTAGCTACTGGGACGGCACCCCTTACATTGGCATCGGTGCCGCCGCCCATTCCTACGACACCACGAGCCGCACCAGCAATGTGCCGGACCTGACACAATACATCAGCAGCATCAACGACGAGGTTCTGCCATCCCAAAGGGAAGTGCTCAGCACGACCGACCGTTACAACGACATGGTGACCACAAGGATGCGAACCTCACAAGGCATCTTTATAGACGATGTGAGATCTATGTTCGGAGAGGATATGGCTCAATATGTTCTTGACAACGCCACCCCCCATCTTGCCAACAAGTGGCTTGTTTTGGAGAACGGCCATCTTCACCTTACCCACGAGGGCATCATGATGAGTGATACGGTGATGAGCGATTTGATAAAAATAGAATGAATATGGAAAACAAAGAGAAAGAATTTGAACGGCTATGGTTGGAAAACAAAAAGCGGTTGCTGAATGAGGACCGTGAATATAGGGATGCGATAGCTACCTACGGGATGTCCTCCGGAGCCGACTGGCTGCTGTTTGGAATCCCTGTGGCTACCGGCATCATCTGCGTGGAAATGCTTCCCCTCAGCAGCGAGGTTCTGCGATGGATAGTCAGCGTGGCCATCACCATCGTGGTGTTTGCCATCTGTGTATGGATCAAATCGCTCTCCAATCCCCACAGGGCCATAGAAGACATAGAAAAGGATGTGAAGAAAAGATGTCATGAGCAATACCTGAAAACAGGGAAGATGGAATTGGAATAACAAAATAACATTACTACAGGAAAAATGGCAAAAGACAAAATAGCATACGTGTGTTCCAACTGCGGACAAGAGTCTGCGAAATGGATTGGCAAATGCCCAGCGTGCGGGCAATGGAACACGTTCAAGGAAATCCGCATCAGCAACGAGACGGGCAGCCAGGCAGCGCGCTCGGCAGCCAGTTCGCTTCGCTCCTCATTGGAGGGCAAGGCCCGTCCGGTGTATCTCCGGGATATCTCCTCCAAAGAGTCACCCCGGATTGACATGCACGACAATGAGCTCAACAGGGTGTTGGGAGGCGGGTTGGTGCCAGGGTCTATTGTCCTGCTGGGAGGAGAGCCTGGTATCGGCAAAAGCACGCTTACATTGCAGACCATCCTCAACATGACCGAGCGCCGCATTCTCTATGTCAGCGGTGAGGAAAGCCTTCATCAGCTAAAAATGCGGGCTGAGCGTATCGGTCAGGGCGACAGTGAGCACCTGATGATTCTCTGCGAGACTTCGCTGGAGAACATTTTCGCACAGATCAAGGACATGCGCCCCGAACTGGTCATCATCGATTCCATACAAACCATTGCCACCGAGGAAGTGGAGAGCTCACCCGGCAGTCTCTCTCAGGTGCGGGAATGTGCGGCCTCACTTCTCCGTTTCTCAAAATCAAGCGGCATACCCGTCATTCTCATCGGACACATCACCAAGGAAGGCACGCTTGCCGGCCCCAAAATCCTTGAGCATATTGTGGATACCGTGATACAGTTTGAGGGCGACCAGCACTATATGTACCGCATCCTCCGGTCCATCAAGAATCGTTTTGGCAGCACCAGTGAACTGGGTATTTACGAGATGCAGCAGAATGGTTTGCGCGCGGTCAGCAACCCATCCGAACTGCTTCTCACACAAGACCATGAAGGACTGTCGGGCATCGCCATCACTGCCGCCATCGAGGGAATGCGCCCATTTCTGCTTGAGACGCAAGCATTGGTCTCGACGGCAGCCTACGGCACGCCTCAGCGCTCAGCGACAGGTTTTGACCACCGTCGTCTGAATATGCTACTCGCCGTGCTGGAAAAGCGGGTTGGCTTCAAACTCATGCAGAAGGATGTCTTTGTCAACATTGCCGGTGGCCTGCGTGTCACCGACATGGCCATGGACCTGAGCATTATCGCCGCCGTCCTATCAAGCAATGTGGATACCGCCATCGAGTCAGGATGGTGCATGGCTGGCGAAGTGGGGCTCAGCGGTGAGGTGCGCCCTGTCAGCAGAATTGAGCAAAGGATCAGTGAAGCAGAGAAATTGGGATTCAAACACTTCATCCTTCCCAAATACAATATCACCGGAATCGATGCCCGCAAATACGGGATCCAACTGCATCCGGTCAGGAAAGTGGAAGAAGCTCTCCGCGAGTTGTTCGGCTAACCGTCAACACCGGAGCCTGCACTCCGGACACACCCCCTTGACCAAATAATTGACTGCATGTGCCTCATAGCCCTCAGGTAGCTTTATCATCGGAACCGGCACATGGTCAAGGCATAATGTCCGGCCGCATACCTCACAATGGAAATGGGCATGGGCGTCCTCGTCAGCAAGAGAACTATGGCTATGACACAACTCATACTTGACGCCCCCTCCCCCATCTTCAATAACGTGCACCAGATGGTTTTCTCTGAATAAGCTGAGCACACGAAAAATGCTCGACTTGTCAAGCGTGACGATACGCCTTTCGAGTTCAGGAAGCGACATGGGCATCAGAGAGGCATGCAAGGCGCGCGCCACGATAAGCCGGTTGGCCGTTACCTTGACACCATGGCCCTCCATCAGTTCCGTCAGTTTGCTGTCATCCATACCAATATTTGTTTTTTCGTCGCGAAAATACGAAATAAATGTGAAATTGCTCCCGGTTTTTTAAATAGAATTATATCAAAATTATTTAAAAAGCAAAAACTTTGTTTTTTTGCTTTGCTTTGCATTTGTTTTGCACTACCTTTGCAAAAAATTTCAAATATCGCAGTATGACAGATATCTGTTGCATAGGCCATATCACGCTTGATAAGATCATCACTCCGGAAGACGTAGTGTACATGAATGGAGGGACATCTTATTATTTTGTCCACGCCATCAACCATCTTCCACATGAACTCAGTTTCAGTCTTGTCACCTCTATGGCAGAAAAGGACCGAAAGGCAGTGGATGAAATGATAGATGCAGGCATTGATGTCACTTTTTTCCCATCCAGGGATACCGTATATTTTGAGAACAAGTATGGTGACAACCGCGACAACCGCTCCCAACGTGTATTGGCCAAAGCGGACCCGTTCACCGTTGAGCAACTGAAAAATGTTGAAGCCCGTTTTTTCCATCTAGGGTCATTGCTTGACGATGACTTCTCACCAGAACTCGTCAAGGATCTTTCCTTGCGAGGCATTGTATCGGTAGATGTTCAGGGATTCCTCCGCAAAGTTATCGGAGAGCGTGTCTATCCCACCGACTGGAAAGACAAAGACGAGGTCATGCGCCACATCGACATTCTGAAGCTCAATGAGCAGGAGATGTTCACTGTAACCGGGCTTCGCGACCCCAAGAAGGTGGCGTTGCGCATTGCCTCATGGGGAGTGAAGGAGGTGCTTCTCACTTTAGGAAGTTATGGCTCGCTCATCTTTGCCGAGGGGAGGTTTTATGAGATTCCAGCCTATCCCCCCACTCAGATTGTCGATGCCACCGGTTGCGGAGACACCTACTCTGCCGGGTATCTCTATTGTCGCGCATTGGGGATGGGATATGGCGACAGCGGTCGTTTCGCCGCTGCCATGTGTACGCAGAAATTGTCACACAATGGTCCGTTTGACGGCACATTAGAGGAAGTAGAAGAAATTATTTCCTGTCACAGAAGACTTATCGTATGAAAACAAGACTTTTTTCAATCCTTCTTTTTCTTACGTTCTCCCTGACAGGTTTCAGCAGGGACATTGCTAATGCCTCTCAGGCACGCAAGATGTTTGACAACACTTACAATATGGTTTTTGGCGAACAGGGTTCGACCCTTCATTACAATGTCAATATTGTAGGAATTCTGAAGGTTGACGGTACCATTTGGTATAAGGGCAAGAAAAGCAGATTTGTCGAATCACGCTATCTGAGTTGGAATGACGGCGTGAAGGATTATTGGGTTGATCAGAAAAAGAAAACCGTGACTTTGTTTGATGCCGGTTCGGAAAGGAAAGACAAGTATTCCAGCAAATTTGAATTTCATCCCAATGACTACGACTATTCCTGGGAGGACAGCAAGGAGGGGTATGTCATCAACATGGATGCCCATAAGAGAACCAAAGGCATCAAGCACATCAAGGCCATTATAGACAAAAAGACAAAAGCCCCCATCAGTTTGAAAATCAAACTGTTGTGGTTTTGGACAACGGTGAAGATCAGCCGTTTCCAGAGCGGCAATATCAATGACAACGTCTTTACCTTCCCTGCATCCAAATACAAAGACTACAAGTTCATCGATGAACGCAAGAAAGGTTAAGACGTCGGTAGGATTTACTTTTTGTTCTTCTTGTAATACTGAAGGCCTTTCTTAACGGTTTCCCTCAGGCAATCGGATGAAAGAGTGGCTCCTGTCACACCGTCAACCTTGGCGTTGATAGCTTTGTTGACTGTCATGCCATTCCATTTGTCGAGCATTTGCTTCTTCACCTTGAAGAAATACTTGGGGGTCTCCTCATTGGGCAATGCCTCTATTTTGTCTATCTTGTTGTTGGTGATATAGATTTTCACAGGTGTTGTACCAATATAACCTTTAACGTCGCTGGCTATTGTTGTTGTGTTGACGATTGTCTGCTTTCCATTTTTGGTAATGGGCTCCTCGCCCGCCATGGCACTGGTAAGCACGATTGCGGAAACCATGGCCAATGCTGCCATTTTGATGTTTGTCAGTTTCATGTTCAATTTTTATATTTATTCGTAACTTATTGTTTATAACGAATTAGTAAAATTCCTAAATAAAGCTTATTGCGCCTTCACAGCCTCGACCGCGAACCCTTTTTCCTTGAGGAGGGTGATCAACCCTTTCTCTCCGATGAGATGGGCTGCACCAACGGCGAAAAATGTGGGCTGAGCTTTCATGATATCCGGCATGGCCTTTGCCCAGTTGGCATTTCGTCCGTAAATGAGGACTTCTTCCTCTTCCTGTGAAGAGTCACATTCATCATTGTATTTCATGTCGGTAAGCTCCCCTAATCGTTTCAGGTCCTGCGCATAGTATGCGTTGACAATATCTCCTGCGAGTTGCATCTGAAGATCCTTGTGGCGCACCATGCACATCAAGAGCTGCAATTGCCGCTCAAGGGATTGACTGCCAAAGAGTACCTTGATTTGGTCATCAACAGTCTCCAGTCCGAGAACTGTTTTTCCCTGCTGCTTTCCAAGAGTCTGCACATAAGTGTCAATACCGTCATTTGTGCTGAAATTGGGGTTCATTTTCATGTACATCAATAATGAGAACTGTGTAGTGAGAGCCGCCGGCGTCAACTTACCCAGTTGCTCGCCCACCATGGGATTGGAAAAATCGACACCCATCAATGACTTGACAAATTCATTGAGGTTTTTCATCTCTTCCTCGCTCAGCATGCTTTGTATCGTTTTTCCCTCAGGAAGCGTCATGGCATTGAGCATCTTCATCGTGTTTTCTGGACTTTTGACACTCTCCATGTCCAATTCGCCACAAACCTGACTGGCCTCCGCCAGAGCCTGTCTGAAACCAGGGATGGAGTCGGAGAATGTTGACGGGGCAAGATGGTAGGTGCCCATCAGATATGAAGGCTTGTCAAGCCCATTTCCAGATATCTTGTATAACAATTGGGCGTTTGCGGAACAAGCCCAAACTGTCAGCAGCATAATGACAACTGCCAGCCTTTCTTTCTTCATTTTGTTCTGTTCATTGGTTAAAAAACAACGCAAAGTTACGATTTCCCTGTGATGCTGCAAGGCAAACCTGCGTTAAAAATTCTCAATTGTAGGAAAATGAATCATTAGTGGGGACAAAAATTGTTTATTTCGGCAAAAAGGCTTATTTTTGTCGCACCATAACTAAACGACATGAAGAGAATCCTCCTTTTGATCACCGCCGTCATGGCTGTCACGGCCATTTCAGCACAGTTGTCGCGTCAGGAAATCAAACAAAACATCTTCCTGATGGGCAGCAATTATTTTGCTTATCCTGGTCCGGAACAAGAACAACTCACTCCTTGTCCGGCAGGCTATGAGCCTTTCTATATTTCCCATTACGGACGCCACGGTTCCCGTCATCTGATCAACGATAGTGACTACGACATGGCCTACGATGCCCTTTCATGCGCTGACTCGCTGGGCATTCTCACACCGCTGGGCAAAGATGTGCTGAACAGGGTGGCTCTGATACGCAGCAACGCGGAGAAACGACATGGTGAACTGACCTTGCTGGGAGCACAGCAGCATCAGGCTATCGGGGAAAGGATGTACAACCGTTTCCCTGAGGTATTTAAGGGCAAGACCAACATCGACGCCAAGAGCACAGTGGTCATTCGCTGCATCCTGTCGATGGAGAACTCCCTTCATGCGTTGTTGAGGAAGAATCCGGAACTCAATATCCGCCACGATGCCAGTGAGCACGACATGTGGTATATGAATTTCAGTGACAAGAAACTTGTCAAGCTCAAGGTACCCGACAGTGTGAAGGGGGCCTATGAAACATTCAGCAAGCGCCATCAACATCATGACCGTCTGATGTCTTCCCTGTTCACTGACAACAACTACTGGCAGAAAGAGGTTGATGCACAGGACTTGGCCTATCATCTGTTTAAATTGGGTTCCAACATCCAAAGCACGGACCTCCGTCATGATATCAGTCTGTATGACCTGTTCACCGAGCAAGAACTCTATGACATGTTTCTTCAGACCAACGCATGGTGGTACATCCATTACGGACCGTGTCCGCTCAATGGTGGTGTGTCACCCTACTCTCAGCGCAATCTGCTCCGTGTGATGATTGAGGAAGCAGACAGTTGCCTTCGCCTCCCCCATCCCGGTGCCACCCTCCGCTATGGTCACGAGGTGTGCGTGATGCCGCTCGCCTGCTTGTTGGAGCTCAACAACTGCGGAAAAGAGATTTCCGACCTTGAACAATTGGATGACGAAGATTGGCTGTGTTACAAAATCTTCCCCATGGCCTGCAACGTCCAAATGATCTTCTACCGTCCTCTAGGGTCAGGAGGCGACATTCTGATGAAGGTCCTACTCAATGAAAATGAAGCACGGCTTCCACTGAAGGAAGTTTCCGGTCCCTATTACAAGTGGAGTGATTTCCGGACCTATTTCCTCCAAAAATTAGACAAATTCAATATTTAAGACTTTTAAAATACATTCAGAAGATGAGACACGGAATGATAATGATAGCCATGGCATTATTGGTGATAGGCTGTGGCAAGAGCGAAAAACAAGTGGATGAAACAACGGATGGTCAGGCTGCGACAGAAACAAAAGGAGCTGCGACATCCTCAAATGCCGACCGCAAGAGCGACGAGTATATCATCTCTCGTGTTCAAGCCATCTATGATGATGTGTTTGCTGAATACAACAAGGCAGCTGAAGACGAGAGCATTCCTCAGAATTCACCCGATGAGAAATATTGCAGTGACGATTGGAACAAAGCGCTTCTTGAAGTAACGGAGTATGACCAGCAAAACAACCCCGATGAGATAGGTTTCTTCGATGCTGACTATTGGGTGATGGGTCAGGATTTCGGCGACCTTTCCGTGAGCGACTTAAAAGTGACGGAGCATGAGGGGAACCAAGCCAAAGTGGAATTCAACCTGCACAACTTCGGACATGTCGCCCCTATCCGCATCGACCTGCAGTTTGAGCGTGGCGACTGGTTCATAGATGATTTCTATGATATCGAGCACGAATACGATTGGAAAAAGGATATGAAAGAGTATTTGAAATAAGAGGTGAGAGGTGGGATGTAAGAGGTGAGAGATTACCTTAGATGGTCGCGGACGATGTATTTACGCAGTTGTTCCTTAGGGATGGATATATGCGTGATGCCATCGGCAAAAGTTCCTATCTGATAGGGCTGGTAACTGAAGACCAAGGCATCTCCCATCATGGCAGCCTGGGGCAAGTCGGAATGGCTTATGTCGTAACCCCTGTCTCCCAGTTTTTCCTCCAAAATGCCACGTATCTTATTGACATAATTGGCATTAAACAAATTATCGTTGGTTAAGACCTCCATCTTTTCCAAGTCAAACGTCACATATCGCTCTATGGGGAAATCATGCGCTCCATAGGCATAGAAATTGGTGGAGATGAAATAGGTGACATACCTATCTGATAAGAACCTGGGCGACATGAATATGCGAAGGTAACTCAGCGGGAAAGAGAAATCCTGGTTTTTGAGATAATATACCTGCCGCATGTACATATCCCTGAAATGGTCGACAATGGCCTGTCCGTCGGAAATGTCCTCTATTTCAAAAGCATCTGGGTGAGCCTTGCGTATCATTTCCGTGGGCAACATTTCCTTGTGGATGTTCTTTTCCAAATAGACATCATCATAATAGAGCATATCCATATTGGTGAAAGAATCCACAAAATTGATGATCCAATATCTCAAATGATCCCATTTCTCTCCTTCAGCAGAAGGAAAATCAATAAGGATTTTATAACCGAAGTTGTTGGTGTCGCATGCTTTGAAGTTGCAGGGAGAAACCGACTCGCACCTTGTAAACAGCCTGGGGTATTTGTTGGTGACCAGCATGCTGTCGTTGCCCATTTCCTCCAAAGGTCTTGTTACTCGCTCAATACCAAGATATCCGCAAATTTCCCCATTCTGATACAGGGTGTCTGCCGGCAAGGCGGGGCCAATGACCGAAGTCTCCCTCTTTTCCGATGTCATGGAAAGGAAATGCACGTTCTCGTAATCCTCATATAGCAGATAGTACTCCACTCCCTCGATATTCATCAAGGAATCGGACGTAGCATTTCTCACATCATCAACGAAACCGGCATATTGTTGCGCCATTGCCAATGATGGTACTAAAAAGACGAGAAGAATCAGTAATTTTTTCAATCTGTTTTTTTCCAATTAATCAATGATGAAATCTGTTAGCGCCTTCAGCGACAATCTCCACCTCTTCATCCGTCAGTTCGGGGCCTATCGGCAGACTTAGCTCATGTGCGTGAATATATTCTGTAACAGGCAAATGCAAATTGTTCCATTGCCTGTAGCAGGCTTGCCGGTGAGGAGGAATGGGATAATGCACCTGGGTTTCTATCCCTTGCTGACGAAGGTGAGCCTGAAGGCTGTCGCGGTCATCAGCCAACACAGGAAAGATATGCCACACATTCTGTTCCTCAGGCATGGAGGCAGGCAATTGCACTGAGGGATTGTTCAGGATAGTGTGATAACGTTTCGCTATGTGTCTGCGCCTGAGGTTATCCTCCTCCAGATGCCTTAACCGAACACGCAGGATGGCAGCCTGCATCTCATCCATCCGGGAATTGCGTCCTAGCTTTGAGAATTCATATTTTTGGGATGAACCATAGTTTCTCAGTGTTCTGACCATTTCCGCCAAATCCATGTCATCTGTCGTCACGGCACCGGCATCACCCAGTGCGCCCAGATTCTTGGTTGGATAGAAACTATGTCCGGCGGCATGGCCCAATGTACCCGTCCTTCTGTTTCCGAAACGACACCCATGGGCTTGGGCATTGTCCTCTACCAGCAGTAGGCTATGCTCCCGGCATATGTGGCCAATGTTGTCCGTATATGCGCATCTGCCATAAAGATGGACAATCATCACCGATTTGGTGCGTGGCGTGATATGCCGTTCGATCAATTCCTCATCCATCAGCAATGTTTCAGCCTTTGGCTCAACGAGCACAGGTGTCAGGTGATTTTCAGTGATGGCTAGGATGGAGGCAATATACGTGTTTGCCGGAACGATGACCTCGTCTCCGGGCTGCAATAGCCCCATCTCCATGTAAGCCCTGTATATCAAGGTGAGTGCATCCAGTCCGTTGCCAACTCCCACACAACATCGCGTATTCAGGTAGTCTGCGTACTCCTGCTCAAAATGATGCAATTCAGGCCCCAGCAAGAACCATCCCGAGGAAACGACCCGATTGGTCGCCTCCAATATCTCCTCGCGGAATCTCTGTGTGCGTCTCGCCAAGCTGATATACGGAATCATCATGCAAAAGTACGAATAAGCGAGAGGAAAGCAAAACAAAAGACGAAGTTTTTTATTTTGATTTTTGAACATCTACGAATAAGCAACAAAAGACAAAAGTGAGTGTTAAAAATCGAAGAAAAACGCCGATAAGAAGCATCAAGGCAAAAAAATGGACGAATTCATTTTGTTCTGCGCTTGATTTGCATTATCTTTGCAGTCAAATTCGCGGGAGGCATGTTTTCCGCTTGTCATCCGCCATGCATTCAGATAATCAGATGATATGAAAAGAATATTATTCTTTGTAATTTCGGTCATCCTTTCCCAACCGGCTCTCCATGCCCAAGAGGTCAGGTATGACTCCAATGGACGCCAGGATCCCTCCACGATATGGATCAACAAGGTGAATGACAACGAGGAATGGCGTGATGAGAACAGATGGCACGACCCATTTGACATCTACGCTGGCCCCGTGGTAGGTATGGTGGCATCCAACTTGACAGAATATGACAGCAAGTTTTATTTTGCTCCTTATATAGGCGGAATTCTGCAGGCCTATTTCAACAATCATTTCGGAATGAGCCTTGAGTTTGCCTACACCCGCCAGGGCGCCCGCGACGCATGGGCCAACTTCATGTCAGAAGAAGATATCCAGATCAAAGACAGCGAGGGAAATGTCATCGGCAACAGGGCAAGAGGACCGTATGAGTACCGTTTCGACTATATCAATACCTTATATAAGATGCGTTACTACCCTATCCGCAACTTTAACGTATTTGCTGGTTTTCTGTTCGGAGTCCACATAGGTGCCAAGTGCGACTTGGATGGAGACAATAGAGACATCAAAGGGCATCTGCGCAAAAGGGCAGCCCACTTCATTGGAGGTATCGGATATGAGTTGAACAACCTGAACTTTGAGTGCTACTATGGCCTGCCGTTTTCCAAACTGGCCAGTACAGACCAAGGCAAAAAAGTACTGCGCAATGCCCATGAGCAAACCATCATGCTGACCGTGGGTTACAGATTCAAGTTATATTAGACCGATGTGCATACACCTGCATAACAACAAAGACGGGGATTTCACCCGTCTTTGTTGTTTTTTATCCATCATTACTGAAAGCACAAAGCCACAAAACAAAGCACAAATTTTAGAAAATAATTGTTTTTACGACAAAAAGACATATTTTTTGATAAAAATCTTTCTTTTTGAAATAATATTTGTACTTTTGCACGTCATAAATCAACATTATTGTCAACATGTGTGGAATTGTAGGATACATGGGTACACGGGAAGCATTTCCCATTCTCATTGAAGGACTTAAACGACTGGAATATCGTGGATATGACTCAGCTGGAGTTGCATTGATCAACAGCCAACGTGAGCTAAGTGTATATAAAGAGAAAGGCAAGGTTTCCAATTTGGAAGAACGGGCAGCCGGTCATGACACCAGCGGTTGTACAGGCATTGCCCACACCCGTTGGGCAACCCACGGTGAGCCTTCCTCCGTCAATGCACACCCCCATCTCTCTGAGAGCGGCAGGCTTGCCTTGGTTCACAACGGAATCATTGAGAACTACGGTAATATCAAAGAATACCTGATAGGGAAAGGATACCATTTCAAGAGCAGCACCGACACGGAAGTGCTCGTTCAACTGATCGAGTTTGTTCAGCAACGCTTTCATCTAGAACTGGGCTTGGCCGTCCTTTACGCCCTGCGTCGCGTGGTAGGTGCCTACGCCATTGCCGTTCTCGACCGCGAGCATCCCGACGAGATTATCTGCGCGAGAAAAAGCAGTCCGCTGGTTGTGGGCATTGGTGAGAACAACTCCGAGTATTTTCTGGCTTCCGATGCGCTGCCCATCGTAGGCTACACCAAGCACATCGTGTATCTCAACGATGAAGAGGTGGCCGTGATCCGCCGTGGCGAGGATATCACTGTCAAGAATCTGGCCAACTCACGCGACCAGGTAGCGCCCAATGTTCACGACGTAGACATCGACCTTGACAAATTGGAGAAAGGTGGCTATCCCCATTACATGCTCAAGGAAATCTTCGAGCAGCCACGCTGCATTTCCGACTGCATGCGAGGGCGCCTTATGCCGTCAGAACATAGGATTGTGCTGAGTGCCATCAACTTGCACCGCGAACAGCTATTGAATGCAGGGCGTTTCATCATTGTGGCATGCGGCACCTCCTGGCATGCCGGACTTATCGGAAAGCAGATGATTGAGCGCTTTTGTCAAGTGCCTGTAGAGGTGGAATATGCGAGTGAGTTCAGGTACAGGAATCCCGTCATTCGCAACGATGACATCGTAATTGCCATCTCACAAAGTGGCGAGACAGCCGACACCCTCGCAGCCTTTGCACTGGCCAAAGAAAAAGGAGCGCTGTGCTTCGGCATTGTCAATTCTGTCGGTTCGAGCATAGCAAGAGCATCCGACACCGGCATCTACATCCACGTGGGACCAGAGATAGGCGTGGCATCCACCAAAGCATTTACAGGGCAGGTGACTGTCCTCACCCTCTTCGCCCTCGCCCTGGGACATGAGCGTGGGGCAATCCCTCAGGATGTTTATGAGCAGCATATAGAAGAACTTGCCCACATCCCCGATAAGATCAAACAGATTCTTGAGCAGAACGATTCCATCCGAGATATAGCCCGCACACTGACGTATGCCCGCAATACCCTATATATGGGCCGGGGCATGAACTACCCCGTTGCTTTGGAAGGGGCGCTCAAACTGAAGGAAATCAGCTATATCCATGCTGAGGGTTATCCTGCAGCAGAGATGAAGCACGGCCCCATCGCACTGGTTGACGAAAACATGCCAGTGGTGTTTGTGGCCACCCACCATCGTCTGTACAAGAAAATCATCAGCAATATCCAAGAAGTGATTGCCCGAAACGGGCGCATCATTGCCGTTGTCACAGAGGGAGATAAGGAAGTGAAAGCCCTCTCTTCCTTTGTCATAGAGATTCCCGAGACATTGGAGACCTTGGTTCCCCTTCTCTCCGTCATCCCTCTGCAACTGATTGCCTATCATGTGGCGGTGGTCAAGGGGCTGAATGTCGATCAGCCCCGCAATCTGGCCAAGAGCGTGACGGTAGAGTAACTATTTTCCGATGCAGTGGTACTCAAAGCCATATTCGGCAAGTTCCACAGCATCATAAATGTTGCGTCCGTCAATGACGAGGGCGTTGCGCATGGTCTTTTTCATGACGCCCCAACTGGGAAGTCTGAATTGCTTCCACTCTGTCAGCATCAGCATGGCATCGGCATCGAGTACGGCATCATACATGTCCTTGGCATATTCAACCACATCGCCAAGGCGCCTCTTGCACTCATCCATGGCAACTGGGTCAAACACCCTGACCTTGCAACCAGCTTTCAGAAGCAAGTCTATGGTTACCAACGAGGTGGCCTCCCTCATATCGTCGGTTTCTGGTTTGAAGGACAATCCCCATACTGCAATGGTCTTGCCCTCCAACTGACCATCCATGCACTTGCTGAGTTTGGAGAAGACGACGGTTTTCTGATGCTCATTGACCTCCTCGACAGCCTTGAGCACCTTCATCTCGTACCCATTCTTCTCAGCAGTCTTGATGAGTGCCTTGACATCTTTCGGGAAGCAACTGCCGCCATATCCGCATCCTGGATAAAGGAATTTCCTCCCGATGCGAGTGTCCGCTCCGATGCCTCTTCTGACCATCTCCACGTCAGCTCCCACTATTTCGCAGAGGTTGGCTATATCATTCATGAAACTGATGCGGGTAGCCAGCATGGAGTTGGCCGCATACTTGATCATCTCAGCTGAAGGGATATCCGTGAATATCACGCGGAAATTATTGAGCATGAACGGTCTGTAGAGCCTCATCATCAGAGAGCGTGCTCTTTCCGACCCCACGCCTACTATCACGCGGTCAGGACTCATGAAGTCCTTGATGGCAGCTCCCTCCTTGAGAAACTCAGGATTGGAGGCCACGTCAAAAGGAATCTGCTCCCCTCGTTTCTCCAATTCCTCCTCGATGGCAGCCTTCACTTTCATGGCCGTTCCTACGGGAACGGTGGATTTGGTCACCAGCACGGTATATTTCTTGATATTCTGACCAAACTCTCTAGCCACATTCAGCACATACTTGAGGTCTGCGGACCCATCCTCATCGGGAGGAGTCCCCACAGCGCTGAATACCAGAGCTACATCATCAATGACATCCTTGAGACTAGTGGTGAAAGTCAATCTTCCTTCATTGGCATTTCTTCTCACCATTTCATCCAGTCCAGGCTCATAAATGGGGATTTTGCCGTTTTTGAGGCTTTCAATCTTTTCCTCGTCAATGTCCACGCAGGCAACATGGACACCCATTTCTGCAAAGCACGCTCCACTAACCAGACCGACATAGCCTGTTCCCACTACTGCAACATTCATTTTTCAGGAATTAAAAACGTGGGAATCATCAAACCCACTATATTTCAATTATTTATAGAGATCAACATTGTAATCATACGGAGAGTGCAGCTCCCGCAGCAGAGGATGGTGTTTGTCCTTCTCCGAAAGGATGATTTTGTCAGCTGGCAATTTCCAATCGATATTGAGGTCAGGGTCGTCCCAAGCAATGCCCCCCTCGCTCTCGGGATGATAGAAATCATCACATTTGTATTGGAATATCACCTCATCAGACAAAACGGCAAACCCATGGGCAAAGCCTCTGGGAATGAAGAACTGCAAGCGGTTCTCTCCCGACAGTTCGGCTGCCACCCATTTACCGTAGGTAGGCGATCCTTTCCTTATATCCACTGCCACATCGAGCACACACCCCTTCATCACCCTCACCAATTTGCTTTGTGAGAAAGGCCATTTTTGGTAATGCAGTCCCCTAAGAACACCATACGAGGACTTGCTTTCGTTATCCTGAACGAAGTCGATGGCCCTCACCTCCTTTTCGAACACTCTTTTTGAGTAGGTCTCAAAAAAATAGCCTCTTGCATCCTCGAAAATCCTAGGTTTCAGCAAAAATACATCTTCTATTTCGGTTTTGATTATTTCCATATCGTCCTATTTGATAAAAAACTACATGCAAACGCACATGCGCCTGCAAAGGTACGAATAAGCGAGGGGAAAGCAAAACAAAAGACGAAGTTTTTGTTTTCTTTCCCGAGCAAGAGCACATTTCTAAATGATGCCACCCTTTTTATTCAGTTTATTTCTTGATTGGTTCTTTTTTTTGTACTTTTGCAGTCGCAAACGACATTCAACATGTTTACTGCGGGCAGCTCTTTTTCAACGAGCTGACCTCCACGCGGTCACTTTTGAGTTTCAATGCAACAGTAGTTCAGAGACCAACCTTGTGTTTTTTACTGAAATACAAGGAGAATTTGTATTGATTTCAATTGTGGCCGCCATCAAACCATCAAAACGAACAAGAATTATTTCCATCCTATTATATGATTGGATATATTTTACTAGCCATTGCCATCATCACATACATTATTGAGCTGAGGCGCATCAGCCTGTTCATATTTGTGACATTCATGCTCAATGGTTGGTCAATGCTCACAAACACCGTATTGGGTGTGAAGAACTATGACTTGGCATTCATCTACACCATTGTCATCCTTTTATTACAAATTTTCTATGATGACAAGACAGAATTGAAAGACAAGAAACTGAGGATATTGATTTTCATATTCTTCATTTTTGTTTTACTGGATGTCAACTACTCCTTTGTCCACTATCATTTCACTGCTTACCAGGTTCTTCAAGGCAGCCGAATGTGTTTCCTTGTCCTCTCATATTTCTTCCTCAGGAAAATCAGTAAAAGTGACTTCTTGTGGTTGAACACCGTCTTTTTCTACATTACGCTGATTACCTCCATCTTGTATATTTTACAAGTCTTCTTCGACATGCCCGTCATGCCCTACGACACAGAGAATGTCAAGCGTGATGAATATACAGGCATCCTCAGATATTATAATCACCCTCCACTGCTGTATTGGTATTTGTTTGTTTCTATCCTTACCCCGAATCTTATAAAATCACATTTTACCTACCTTTGCTCATTTGTGTTCATTACGGCTCTCGTTGCCACTCAGGGACGAGTCCAGATTGGTATGACAATAGGTGTTTTGGTTCTTGGGGTTCTCATGCAAAACAGAATCAGATCAACCATTGGAGCTGTCCTTGTCGGACTGTTTGTCATTTCTCAGTTTTATGTGATTATCGGTGCCCGTTTCGAAGCCAAGTTCGACAAATCAACAGAGAGTGAGATTGAATCCATCATATCGGGAGGTATTCAAGAGACGGTGAAGACGGGTAACGCCCGTGATGTGGGAACGATGACCTACCGCCTTGCATGGTTCTATGAAAGGGCTCTTTATCTTCAGGACCGTCCTTTGGGAGAGAAAATATTTGGCCTTGGCTTGATCAGTGACAGTCAGTTTGAGACAATAGACAAACTATATGATTTTTCGTTAGGTATTCGAGATGAAGATGGAAATATCACTCAGTTAACAACTCCCGATATATCCTACGGGAATTTGTTATCAAAATATGGGTATTTAGGGAGTATCCTCTTTCTACTTATTGTTTTTTATCTTTTAATCTATTTCTATAAAAATAGGAAACAATCAAGTTATTCATTTTTGGGCTTTCTAATCATTTTGAATAACCTTCTGATCAGCTTTTCTGGAACGACCATCTCCGACCAGGGAAACCTAGCCTTTGTTTTCTTGCTATATGTCTATACCTTAATCTCACCACAAGAACAAGATGGGGAAAAGCAAACTATTAATCAGCTGAGCAGCAGTGCGATTACCAATTAGCCGCATCATTCCCAACGATATCTCACCGTTTTTTTTAGTTCAGCCAATCAATACAACTTTCATTTGTTTGTTTGTATTGGTGTCATTGTCATGTTCTGACGATGTCCTGTCAAACAGGAAGAAGACGCCCTTTTTCCCGTCCATCATTAGCGTGTCCCATCGTGGTTATACCCGGGATGGTGCGATTGAAAATACAGCTGAAGCTTATAAGCATGCCAAAATGGCAGGGTTTCAATATGGTGAGACAGATGTGCAATGGACCAAAGATGATGTTCCTGTCTGTTGCCACCTTGACTTTTTCCAAGACAATTCCACCAAGAACACCATTCATATCAAGGATTATACTTTGGAGGAATTGAGGCGATTCAATTATATGGGAACCACCATTTCCACATTGGAAGAAGTAATGGATACTTGCAAAAAATATAGTTTAGGGCTATATTTAGACCGTTTCACCTCTTTCAACGCCAAACGCAAGCAGATCATTTATGATCTGATCGAACGATTTGGAAAGGAGAATGTTTGCTATCTTTTCGGAAGCATGGAAGATGTAGGTATCAGGCAAGCTTTGGAGTTTGACTCATGTGCCACCATTGGCATTCTTTCATTTAAGACCATCAACATGCCATTGGTCGAG
>CAMZHP010000017.1 GCA_947306845.1 uncultured Prevotellaceae bacterium | reverse complement strand
GGGTTGGGCTTCACCGCACTCACGCTCTATATGCTCTATTACAGCCAGGGCGAGTTCAAGACTTCTCATTATGCCATCTGCACGGGCTTGTCCTATCTCGGTCTGATGCTTCCGGGCATGGTGTCGGGAAAGATTAAGGATATTGTGGGTTACCAGACCTTCTTCATCATCGTCATGTTCCTTTGCATCATCACCTTTGCCGTGGCAGCCTTCATCAAGATTGACCCTGAGTTTGGCAAGAAACAGTCACCATCATCATAAACACATCCGATAGCCTATGTCACAGCGGCCTGCATTTATCGATTTGACCTCACTGTCCTCTTCCAGGGCAGCCCTGTTGGGGTGCCTGCTCTCTTTTTCGCGCGGATTGGTCCTGGTGATGGTCATGGTGCTGCCGATGGTGATGCTCAAGCGACTTGGACAAAGCAACTCATGGGCTTCGTTTGATACTGCCTTGCTGCTCCTTCCGTTTGTCCTGAGGGGAGTGCTGCGACCTGTAGCGGAGAAATGGATATGCCGCTGGTTGCCGTTGGTGCTCTTGCAATTCTTGATGGCCATCTCTGTATGGGGAGTAGCTGGGAGTGTCAGCACGAATATGGGCATGGGACTATGGTTGTGGCTTGCCGTCTTCTCCTTGGTCGGAGTTGTTCATGACATCATGGCAGCCAGTTTGACTGCATACTGGTGCGATGATTGGAAGCGACAGCGTCGGGTGCAACTGTGTCTTGTCTGCGGTGTGCTGGCTGCCGTGCTGGGCATGGGGGTCACCATGGTGCTGGCTGGCGACATGGAGGTGCTGTCAAGGCGCTTGGATGAGGCTTGGCACTCCGCCTTTCTGTTGTTGGCTGCCATGATGGCGGTCGTGGAGGTGGTGGTTTTATGTGTCATTCCTCGGTCGGAAAAAAGGGCTGAGCCATTCAATTGGCAGAAGGTTTGGAATGACAATATGCAGGCACATGTCCGTTGGTGGACACGAAAAAAACAGTGGCAGATAGCCTTGGCGGTCTTTCTGCTTTCTCTCCATCAGTGGATGCTCTGGCGCGGTACACTCCTGTTTCTTATAGACCCGGGCAGCATCGGAGGCCTCTCGCTGGGGCCGCAGGGCATCGGATTCGCGCAGGGCACCATTGGCGCATTGGCTCTCATGGCAGGACTGGTGATGGGTGTGGGAGCCATCGGGAAGGATGGGCTGCGTCGCTGGCTCTGGCCGATGATGCTGGCCATATCGCTGCCCGATGTGCTGTTGCTCTATTTGTCGTATGAGATGCCGTCAGACTTGCTGACCGTGAGTAGCTGTCTCCTGTTGGAGAATCTGTTTTGTGGCTTTGGTATGGCTGGCCTCTTGTTCTATATCTTCCGTGAGACCCGTCGGGGGAGTGACTTTCTTCATGCAGACATCTGTTTCTCATTATTGGCACTGTCGGCCATGGCGGCTGGCATCGTCTCTGGATTCCTGCTCGACTTGGTGGGATACAGACGCTTTTTCCTCATTGTCGTGGCTCTCTCGATGATGGCCATCCTGACCATGGCATGGTTGGAAAGAAATGCCAAGAAGCAAAAGCTATGAAAAAGGGTGCACGACAGGGATTACAGCTTGCCCGGCGTCTGATGGCTGCCATCATGTTGCTGACTGCCGCTGCTATGCTGCAGGCGGCGGAGGCGGATGATTATCTCGCTTTCCTCTACCGTTATATGCCGCTTCCCGACCAATGTGATTATGACAAGACTTTCTTCCAAAAACAAGTTGACTTGTCTCTGAAGGCTCGTCAGGAGATGCCATGGGGCAGCAGGGTGCCAGAAAGGGAATTCCGCCATTTTGTCCTTCCGGTAAGGGTGAACAATGAAAACCTGGACAATAGCCGTGAGGTGTTTTTTGCCCAACTGCAGCAGCGGGTAGGAAATCTGCCGATGAAAGAGGCTATCCTCGAGGTGAACCATTGGTGCCATGAGCATGTGACCTATCGCCCGACAGACGCCCGTACGAGCAGTCCGCTGGCTACGGTGAGGACAGCTTATGGCCGGTGTGGCGAGGAGAGTACCTTGCTGGTGGCTGCACTGCGGGCGGTGGCCATCCCTGCCCGGCAGGTGTACACACCCAGATGGGCACACACTGACGACAACCATGCCTGGGTGGAGGCCTGGGCCGATGGACAGTGGTATTTCCTCGGCGCTTGCGAACCAGAGCCGGTGCTTAATCTGGGATGGTTCAACGAGAGCGCCTCGCGGGGCATGCTCATGCACACGAAGGTGTTCGGCGACTACGATGGACCGGAGGAGGTGATGAGCCGAACACCCTGTTACACTGAAATCAATGTCATTGGCAACTATGCGCCGACAGCGGAGGTCCGCGTGTTGGTGGTGGATGCCGACAACAAGCCTGTCGCTGACGCATTGGTGGAGTTCAAACTATACAACTATGCTGAGTTCTATACCGTGGCTGAGAAGGTGACGGATGCCAAAGGTAGGACATTTCTGACGGCTGGCAAAGGCGATATGCTGCTGTGGGTGTCAAAAGAGGGAAAGGCAGCCATCAGGAAAGTCAGTTTCGGAAAGGACAGGGATGTGACAGTGGTGTTGGACGGCAAGGAACTGCCTGCATGCACGGACTGGGATATGGTACCGCCGCCGGTGAGTGCCACATTACCGACAGTGACTCCCCAGCAACGTGCGGAGAACACCCGGCGACTGGCACAGGAGGACAGCATCCGCAGGGCGTATGAACAGACGATGCCCGTGGAGGCATGGCGTGGCAATCACCAGGTCATCAGCCAATTTTTGGAAAAAACTGCCAATCGGGTGATGGCGGAGCGATTGCTGAGTGTCATCTCAGCCAAGGATCTGCGTGACATCACTTTGGATGTGCTGATGGACAATGAGGTGGCTGTGAACGACACCACAGACTTATACTGCCGGTATGTGCTGAATCCCCGTGTGGAAAATGAATGGTTGACACCCTACAAGGCATTTTTCAGGAAACAGTTGGGTGGCTCGGTCAGGAATGCAGAAGACTTGATTGACTGGTGCAAAAGGAATATCCGCATCGACCTAGAGCACAATCCGCAGTCGTTGCGCATGCGCCCGATGAGCGTTTATAGCAACAAGGTGACGGATGAACTGGGACGGAAAATCTTCTTTGTCAGTGTGGCGCGGAGCATGGGCATACCTGCGCGCATCAACGAGGTGAACGGCCTGCTGCAGTATCACCAGAATGGCATGTGGCACGATGTGCACTTCACGGCAGATACCCCAATACCCGCTTCTGAGACATTGCTTTTCCTTGACTATAAGCCTACAGCCAACAATGAGGATCCCAAATATTACATTCACTTCACACTCAGCGAACTGGCCAATGGTCGTGCGCGGCTCCTGACCTTCCCGGAGGAAGCCACCTGGAAGAAAGATTTTAAGGGTGGGGTGCAGATGCATGCTGCCGATGGGAAACGGGAGTTGCTGCTGACAACAGGCACTCGCATGTCTGACGGAAAGGTGCTGGCGCGTCTTCAGCGAATCACAATGCCGGCTTCGCCTCAGTCGAAGACGGTGGCGTTCACCATGCGGGAGGACAAGGAGGGTGTGCAGGTCATCGGCTCGTTCAATGCAGAGAACCTGTATCGTCCGCTGACAGGGAAGAGGGAATCCAAGTCGTTGCTAAGTACCACGGGCCGTGGCTATTACATCGTCGGTTTCGTGGCTCCCAATCAGGAACCCACCGACCATGCGCTCCGCGACATCATCGCCGCAAGGGATGGATTTGAGCAATGGGGGCGCAAAATGATTCTGCTTTTGGGGAATGAGGATGAAGTCAACCGTTTCAATTTCAGCGCGTTTGAAGGCATTCCCAATACAGTGGAGTGGGGCATCGACCCTGATGGAAAATGCCTAGCAGAAATACGTGAGCAGATGAAACTACCATCATCGTTATTGCCCGTGTTTGTCATCTGCGATTCCTTCAACCGTGTCTTATTCGTTCAGCAGGGCTACACCATCAATTTGGGTGAGCAACTGCTGAAAGTGATAAAAAAGCTATAGTTTCTCGAGCAGTCCTAAGATTTTTCTGACCGATTCCGATTGGGTGGTACCTTTGCTGCCTGATGCCGAACCATGGAGCTCGGTCACACCCGTCTGCTCG
Source organism: uncultured Prevotellaceae bacterium (assembly GCA_947306845.1). The sequence goes on along the minus strand of CAMZHP010000017.1, from coordinate 16,091 downwards.
GCTATCGGACGGACATTGTGCTCATTGATGCCTCCACCTGGCATGATGATGATGTGGCTGCCTGCCTGTGTGCAGAGTTGGCGGAGCAAGGGAATGCCTTGCTCTGCAGTGGGTTGCTGTCCTGAGGTGAGAATGCGCCGGCACCCTAAGGAGATGATTTGCTCCAAGGCTTCAAAGGGGTCACGGCAATGGTCGAAAGCCCGATGAAAGGTGACAGGTTTTCCTTCGGCGGCACCGATGAGTTGGCGCATGACGGGCATGTCGATGCTGCCATCAGGGGTGAGGGCACCGAAAACGAATCCGTCGGCCAAGGGCAGCATGGCATGGATGTCATGTTGCATGGCCAGCACCTCTTTCTCGGAATATACGAAGTCACCCTCGCGGGGCCGTATGAGCACATGAACGGTCAGGGTGGGGAAGAATTGCTTGACGGTCAGCAGTGTTCCCATGGATGGCGTCAGACCGTCAAGGGGAAGAGCGGCACACAGTTCGATGCGCTGTGCACCTCCTCTTACGGCAGCCTCCACACTTTGCAGACTGCCAGTGCATACCTCAAACAGATGTCCCATCGGTCAGTCTCTGAATCTCTTGGTGATGTCGCCATACTGGTCGATGCGGCGGTCGCGGAAGAATGGCCACCAACGGCGTACCAGTTCGCTGTGCCCGAGGTCGATTGTGATGACGGCCGACTCCTCTTGTTCGTTGCTGGCGCGGAAGAGCAGTTCACCTTGCGGACCTGCCACGAAACTGCTGCCCCAGAATTGTATGCCGCCGGTCTGTCCCGACGGGTCGGGTTCATACCCTACACGGTTGACGGCGATGACGGGCAGGCCGTTGGCCACGGCATGTCCGCGTTGCACGGTGGTCCATGCCTCGCGCTGGCGCTCCTGCTCCTCGGGGGTATCGCTGCTTTCATAGCCGATGGCGGTGGGATAGACGAGCAGTTCGGCTCCGGCTAGTGCCATGAGTCGGGCAGCCTCGGGATACCACTGGTCCCAGCAGACGAGCACGCCGATGCGCCCCACACTGGTGTCGATGGGCTGGAAACCGAGGTCACCGGGTGTGAAATAGAATTTCTCGTAGTATGCGGGGTCGTCGGGGATGTGCATCTTCCGATATTTTCCTGCGATGCTCCCATCGCGCTCGATCACTACGGCCGTGTTGTGGTACAGGCCGGGAGCGCGCCGTTCAAAGAGCGAGGTGACGATGACCACTCCGAGGTTGCGGGCGAGCTCACCGAAAAAATCGGTCGATGGACCAGAAATGGGTTCGGCGAGGTCGAAATTGCCGACATTTTCCACTTGGCAGAAATAAAGGGAGTTGTGGAGCTCTTGGAGCACGATGAGTTGTGCTCCACGTTTGGCAAGGTCGGCAACTCCTTCGCCGAGCCTTCTCATGTTGTCCTCTCTGTCTGCCACATTGTGCTGTTGCAGAATGCCGATTTTTATCTCTTTCATTATTCAGTGGTTTAGTATTATAGGAGTTTAGGGGTATAGGAGTTTGGAAAATAGTCCTTTTGCGGGGCTGCGTTAACAACGCAACATACGGAAAAACTAATTACCATTCTTCACTCTTCATTCTTCACTTTCTCCATTCTTCACTCTTCACTTAAAATACTGCATACTCAGGCAGTGGACGGAGCCATGCTGCCGGATGATGGAGCGGGCATCAATGCGCAGGATGTCGCGGTCGGGGAAAGCCTGTGCAATGGTCGCTGCAGCGAGTTCATCTTTTTTTGGCTGCGCATAGGTTGGTACGATGACGGCTCCATTGATAATCAGGAAGTTGGCATAGGTAGCAGGCAACCGTTCCCCGTCTTCATAGATGGCATCGGGCATGGGCAGTGGAAACAGGCGATAGGGCAGGCCGTCGGCGGTGCGCAAAGAGCGTAATTGTGCCTCAAGAGCCTGAAAATCCTCATATTGCTCATCTTCCTTGTCTGGACATGCTACATAGAGCAGGGTGTTGTCGGGAGCACACCGCACGATGGTGTCGATATGCCCGTCGGTGTCATCGCCAATCAGGTTGCCGTGGTCGAGCCATACGATGCGCTGGGCATGGAGACGCCTCTGCAGTTGCACCTCAATACCATATTGGGTGAGGGGTTGGTTGCGGTTGGGCGCAAGCAGGCACTGACTGGTGGTGAACACCGTTCCGCTGCCGTCGCTTTCCACGGATCCCCCTTCGAGCACGAAGTCATCGTGGCATGCCATGGATGCCTGGAGGATGCCGCATTGGTGGAGATGTGTGTTGATGGCATTGTCGAGACAGGCCTCGAACTTGCGTCCCCAACCGTTGAAGCGGAAGTCGAGCAGGCGGATATCGCCCGTTGTGCGGTCGCGCAGCGTCAGTGCTCCGTGGTCGCGTGCCCATGTGTCGTTGGTAGGGCATTCACAAAAAGTCACCCTGCTGAGAGCATCCTCGGGCAACCGCTCAGACAATTGTTGCTTGGTGGCCTGGATGTCGGGAGCGACGACGAGCAATTGCTCATACCGGGTGATGAGTTCGGCGAGCTGAAGGAAGGTTTCCGTGATCTCATCGAGATATTCCGCCCAGTCGGTGCCGGCATGTGGCCATGTGAGCTGCACCATAGACTGCCGTTCCCATTCAGCGGGGAAGTAAAGGTGGTCGTTCATGGTCTGGCTATATGTTTTCTTCCTTGGGTGATGACAATTCCCTTCCCGTCGGAACGGATGCCGTCGGGGCGGTAGGCTCGCTTTGGAAAACTGCCGGTGGTGGCTGTGTTTCTGATGCTTGCCGTGTTGCGGATATATTCATCGACGTTGCTTACGTAGTTGATGTCGTAGATATCACTCTGTCCGGTGGTGGAGGTAAGGCCGAAGATGGTCTGGCCCATACATACATCGGGACGGTCGCCGGAGAAATTCTCATAAATGCCGCTGGAGGGCAGGTCCCAGGCAATGACGGTCTGTGTCATGCCGTCGATGCCGACGGATTGTGTTTGTTTGGGGGCCACCTGCGTACCGTGGTTGGATCCGTTGAGCCACCACAGGTAGGAGGCACCTGCCGAGGTGCTGAGGTTGGTGCCGCGCACCACGAGAAAGGTCTGGTCGCTGCCGATGGTGTAGTCGTGCTCTTGGTATTTGTGCATGAGGGCGACATTGTTGGCACCCGTTGCCTTGACGTGGATGATGTTGTGCTCAGTATCGTAGGTGATGTTGGTGGCCTCCACTCGGCCTGGGTCTCCGGTGGTCCACTCATCAGCCACAAAGCGGTAGGCGTGTGAGTCGTACTCCTTCATCAGCCTGACGTAGTAGATGCCGGGGCAGAGGGTGGTGGGGGAGGCGGTCAGCCTCACCACAAACTGTTTCTTCACCTGACCGCTGGCATCAGTGATGAGTTGGTCGGGAATGGCATACTCTGCGTTGTAGAATCCGTTGGCATCGCTTCCCTTGGCTGAGGTGGGGATGGTGATGTCTGCCACCTTGGTCCCGTCAATGGTCAGCGTGGCCTTGCGGCCTCTGTCGGCGAGGTTGAAGCGGAACATGACGCTGAGGCGGTCGGAAACCTGCTCTTTATTATATAATGTGTATTGGATATGGCCGTTGGCCCTGGCATCGCGGTAGTGCTCGGTGTTGTATTCTCCTGTGCTGGAGTCGTTGGAGTAGTTGTACTCATGACCTGCCTCGCTTTGCTGTTCACCGGGTGCCACAAAGTCGAGGGTACGTGCGTTGAGTGCCTCATTGGCAGCCTCCGACTGTGCCATGTCGCTCTTTTCGTAGTTCTCGGCGGTTTGCTGATACCAGTAGCACATGTAGCGGGTGTGGTGGATCTGGTAGAAGGGGCGCATTTCCAACTGGCTCCAGTTATAGGTCTCGGTATCGCTGCGGCTCACATCGATGGTGAAGCGCAGGTCGCTGACGTGCTTCCGTTCTATTCTTCCCAGCACCTCGTTGCGGGCTCCGATGAGCAATGGGGCGGATACCAGGTTCTTGGAGGTGCCCATGCTGCCTGGGGCATGGTCCATGCGTCCGGCACCGGCATACTCGTTCTTCAGTTTCTCATAGACCAGGCCGGTCTCACCTGCCTCGGCTGTGGAGATGGCTGTGGTGGGCGCGCCCAAAAGGATGGGACCAAATTTGAAGGCGATGTAGTCGGTATAGTTGGGACATTCCTCATAGGTGAGTTGCATCGGCAGCCAAACCACCACCTTGTCGCCTTCTTTCCAATCGCGGCTGATATTCACATAACTGGCCTTGCCCTGTGTGACTGTGGCATCAACATGTTGCCCGTTCACGTATATGCCGTATTCCGGTCCTGCCCATGCTGGGTGGCGGATGGCGAGGGTGTAGGTGCCTGCTTTGGTGATGGTGAGCATTGTGGAGGCGGTGTTGGACGTCGGGAAGTTGGAGGCTTTTGGGTCAATGCAGGGGAAGAGGGTCTCCTGACGAATGCCAAAGGTTTCGTTGTCGAGCATGCTGGGGGTGAAGAGGTTGACATAGAGGGTTTTGTCTCCGTCGTGGGTATAGATGAAATGTCCGTATTTGGAGTGGTTCTCCATGCCGGTGCCCACGCAGCACCACATGCCTTGGTTGACTTGTGAGTAGATGTGGTAGCCCTGTGGACGGAGGGTGGTGAAGTAAACATAGCCACCGGTCTGCGGGTCTTGGGTGGAGAGGATGTGGTTCCACAGCGTGTTCTCATAGAAATCGGCATAGCGTGCGTCGGCGGTGCGGTCGGCCATCATCTCCGACAACTTGAGCATGTTGTTAGAGTTGCAGGTCTCAGGACCGTCGGCTTGGTCGATGTACCTGTTGGAGTTGGCCTTGGAGAGAAAATGCTCGTTGACGCTGTTGCCGCCGATGCACACCGTGCGGTGGGTGGCTACGTCAGTCCAGAAATTCTCGGCAGCCTTGATGTAGGAGGTGGCTGAGGCATCCTGCTCTCCGATGCGCTCCATACCGATGTACTTGGGAACCTGTGTGTTGGCGTGCTTGCCGTCGAGGAAGGTGGTGTTGAGGGTCTGCATGCCGTTGAGCATGGCCTTGTGGGTGTATTTCTTGGCGGCGGTGAGATACTTGCTGTCGCCAAAAAGTTGGTAGGCGTCAAGCATCGACTCATTCATGCCTCCGTGCTCTATGCCGAGCAGGCTTTCCATGTCCGAGGTACTCACCTTTTCCACCACGTTGACGCTCCAGTCGGCCAGTTTGCGGAACATCTCGCGGGCTGTCTCGCTCTTGCCATATATCCATGCGTCGCGCAGACCGGCCAAAATCTTGTGCTGGCAATAGAAGGGCACCCATCCTCCGTGGTTGCGCAGTGGGGCGGTGTTGCCTGTAAAAAGTGCTTTCCAATCGCTGTTGATCGGCTGTCCGCCGATAAAGCCATACATGCCGTCGGTGCTGCTGTCGAACTGATCCTGACAGTCCTTCATCACGTTGATGAAATGCTGCATGCGCTCACCAAACTTGGCTTTGAGGGCAGCGTCACGGCAGGAGGCATACGACAGGGCCAAGGCAGAGAGGTAGTGTCCGCCCACATGTCCTTCAAGGTTGAAGCTGTTGTCACCCCAGTTGGTAAAAGAGGGATGCTTGGAGACCCATTGGTAGTAGGGGCTTTGCTTGTCGGTGGTGTTGCTCAGGCCGGCTTGGCGCACATAGGGTGTGAGGAGACGGTCGGCATCATAGTTGAGCAAGGTCTGGAAATTGAGGTCCATGGCGGTCTTCATCGGTCCGTCAAGCAGGGTGACCTCATCGAGGTCGAAGTGTTTGGGGTAAAGGATGCTTTGGGCGCTGGCTGCTGTGATTCCGCATGCCATCACAGTGAGGAAAAGGCTTTTCAACTTCATAGTCTGAGGAGGGTAATTGGTTCTAAAAAGGCAAATATAATGATATTTCGATATATGGCAAAATTATTGAGGCTTTTTTTCCATTTTGCAATGGTCGGGCTTCTGTTGATGGGCTCTTGTTGAGACCGAACAAAATCAAATAGCCGGGAGACCTTGTCACCCGGCTATAAGATTCTTTCAAACTGAACCAAAACTTTTCGTTATCCTACATCACCTGCTGATGATAGGCCTATGGGATGAACGGTCTTGTTGGTAAATTTGATAAATGTCACGTACTCTGCAGCAATGAGTTTTGCTATTTTGCGAAGGAATTGTATTGCTTTCATAATATTTATTTTTTATTTGTGAGTATTATTGTTCGTTTCTGATACAAATATAGGGGGTAATCTTTTTCAAGGCAATTTTTTATGTCTTTTTTGTTTCTGGTATATGCGACACATCTGCATTTTTGCGATGAAATGGCAGTATGTCCCAAATATATGTCGTAGAGCAACGAAGAACAGATGCGCCAAGTCAGTCCGGAATCAAAAAAATGCCTTTTTGTTTTGGATTGCTCTCGGCTTTCACTATCTTTGCAAATTGTCGGGGATTCCGGCGTTTTCATGATGTAAAACCGAATACAATCAGATGCATTTCAATTTTTCGACACAGATATACTGGCACTCGCTGCGAACAGCGTGCTTGCTGTCGTGCATGACCTTCTTGCTAGCATGTCAGCAGGGGAAGGAGGCAGAACCGCAAACGTACTATGTAGATTCTGAAGGAACCATGGTTGCAAAGGATGCTCCTTCTGCTGTGGAGGAGGCCTTCTCATTCTCAGGCAGTGATGTGGCAGAGACCACCGTGGATGACTATGGTGCTCCGTGCATCCGCATAGCAGGTGACCAAAGAATCAGTCAACCCGACAAGATGATGGAGGGCGACAGTTGCTTCATCGTCATGTCGAAAAAAGACTACTACCTCTATGTCTATCAGCCACAGGGCAGTGATACCGTGATGCTGGCTCGCTACGACTGCTGTTTTTCGAGAAACAAAGGCCAGAAGGAGAGGGAAGGGGACATGCGCACACCGCATTGCTCTGCAGCACAGCCCTTCCATATCACACAAATAGCGGATGCCTCGACATGGGAACATGACTTCGGCGACGGCAGGGGCCCCATCAAGTCCTACGGCAACTATTTCCTGCGGCTGGAGACTCCAGGGCACAAGGGCATCGGCATCCATGGCAGCACCAACAACGAGGAAAGTGTGCCGGGGCGTGCCAGCGAGGGATGCATCCGACTGCATGATGATGACATCATCGACCTGGCGGAGCATTATGCCTACGTGGGCATGCCGGTGATCATCAAGGCGGAGGAGGCTGATGACTTGCCTTTTGAGATCCATGCGATGAAAAAACAGCAGGTGAACCGTCTGCGCCACCTCCATCCCCAAAACTTGGAGACAATTAATAAATAGGTAAGAAAGTGGAAACACACAGAAACATAGGTACAAAGAATGGATAAATCAAAAAATCTCTGTATCTTTGTTCCTCTGTGTTAAATAAATAAGCGCAACCATGAGAAAAATCCTGATTTTTGCTTTTGCTGCCGCCATGATGCTGACGGCTTGTCGCCGCAGTGCCGAAGGCGTGGATGGCAACGTAGAGGACAATTCCCCTGGACTCTTTGACAACAAGGCTGCCCAAACCGCCTCGTCGCGCATGTCTGAGAAGTTGAACAATTCAGACATGTCCGACAAGTCTGACAAAGCTGGCAAAACTGGTATGTCCGACAATTCAAGCAAGTCGGACAGGGACAGCAAGTCGGTGGAGGTCTATCGCAGCAAGAAAATGGAGATGCCTGCCAAGATGGAGGGCACCTCGGAAATCTTGCTCAAGCGCGAGGGGTTCTTCGTGTCATATAACAAGGATCTGCGCATCCCCAACTGGGTGGCCTGGCACCTCACCGCTTCCCATACCTCTGGCGATAACTACCGCGACGGACAGCTCTTCACCGAGGACAATGAGATACCGCGTCCGCGGGCTACCGACAGCGACTATTATGGTTCGACATACGACCGGGGGCACATGTGTCCCTCGGGTGACAACAAATGGAGCAAGAAGGCACAGGAGGAGTCGTTCCTCTTCACCAATGTCTGTCCGCAGAACCATGAACTCAACAAGGGGGACTGGAATGACCTGGAGCAGCAGTGCCGCTACTGGGCGAAGCGACAGGGAGATCTCTACATCGTCGCAGGCCCTATCTTCTACAATGGTGTGCGCAACACCGTCGGGCGCAACAAGGTGGCTGTTCCCGACGCTTTCTTCAAGGTGATCCTGGCCGACCGCTCCCGGGCAACGGCTATCGGCTTCGTCTATCCCAACAGAGCCGGACACAAGGACATGACGGCTTATGTCAAGTCAATCGACGAGATCGAGCAACTCACAGGCATCGACTTCTTTCCTTTGCTCGACGACCGCGTGGAGAAAGCCGTGGAGGCGGCAGGATACCGCAAGATGGTGGACGACTGGCAGGTGGAGAAAGCAGTGGACTATTATAATAAACGGGCAAAATAGTTCAACTGTGCAAGTTGAAAGTAGTTAAAAAAGTGAAGAAAGACAAGCCATATGATTCGTTTGCTGTTGCCTTTAAATGTAATGATGCATCAAATCCCTAAACTCTTCCCTACTGCTGACACAGAAAATCTCGTAATATGTATGTCAAGTATAGAGGATGCAAAGCTTTTTCTTATTTGATTACAGATAGCTTTCCATGCCTTAACTTGGTGGTAACCACTCAATGCTTCCCCTCTATTGGAACGAGGAAAACTAACAGAAACAATTCTCCCTCTTCAATGACGAGCAGACATTCAGCAAAAACTTCTTTCAACTTAGAATCCGATATCAGCGGTACCCAATATGATATTGCCCATGTTGTTTGGGGGAAACAAATATCATCATATGGGTGTTTTTTATTCATCCTTCTTCCGTCAAAATCCTGATATCCTCCTTTATATGTGCAGCACTGATGACGGACAACAGGCTCAACGTGCGCGATTATTCTTGCGATGGTTCAACGGTGCCAAGCAACAAGAGCAATATGTAATTCGTACCACGGAAGTCAAAGGTGATTGATGCATAGAGTATATTGCCATCATTGTTCAGCGCAACAACCCACATCTTGATGAAATTATTCAACTTTTTGATGCCGACATCGCGATGTTCAATGAAATGAAGCCCTGAATCATGGGAATGAACCAAGGTGAGAGGCTTTTGTGGCACAAGGTTGCCACAGAGACTATTCAGCGAATCATCATTTGGAGTGCCCTGACGGGCAGAAATGATAAAAAAATGAATAAAAAAATGGTAAAAAAATATTTTCTTATAATTTTCTTAAACATTTTCTTAAAATTTCTCGCCGAAGGCGACTTAAAAAGATGATTCGCTGAATAATTACTTGCCACAAATGGATTGCAAATAATAGTTAAATCAGGGGAAATTATTGGATTTCCTTCAAAAATGTGCTATATTTGCAGTTCCAATCCAAAAAAGGCTGAAAAGCGTGAAAATAATCGAAGTGGTGAATGCCCTTGAAAAGTTCGCGCCTCTGCCCCTGCAGGAAGACTACGATAATGCCGGCCTGCAAGTGGGACTGACAGAGACGGAAGTGTCAGGGGCATTATTGTGTCTTGACGTGACCGAACAAGTGCTCGACGAAGCGCTTGAACGTGGGTGCAACCTGGTGGTGTCACACCATCCGCTGCTTTTCCGCGGTCTCAAGCAGGTGAGCGATGCTAACGACGTGCAGCGGTGTGTGATGAAGGCCATTCAAAAAGGCATCACCATTGTGTCGATGCACACCAACATCGACAATGCCGTGGGGGGCGTCAACTACAAGATAGCAGAGAAACTGGGCCTTTCAAACGTCTCTATGCTGGTGCCCAAAAATGTCGCCGGCATCGAGGGCGGAAGCGGAGTAGTGGGGGAGTATGAGAACCCCATGCCGGCAGAGGCATTTGTGAAAAAGTTGAAGGATACCTTCGGCGTGGCATGCGTCGAGGCCAATCAGCTGCTGTGCAGGGACATCCGGCGGGTGGCGCTCTGCGGCGGCGCAGGGGCATTCATGCTCAGTGATGCTGTGGCTGCCGGAGCCGATGCCTTCGTCACCGGAGAGATGCACTACCACGAGTTCTTCGGACATGAACAGCAGATACAAATCTGCGTCATCGGACATTACCAGAGTGAGCAATTCACCAATGAGATATTCAAATCAATCATCGAGGAACGGTGCCCGGGTGTCAGGTGCTGCCTGACCCGCCTCAACACCAATCCCATTATCTATCTATAAAATACTCAACTTTCTCAAGTTGAAAGGAGTGTAGGAGTGTGGGAGTATAGGAGTGTAGACATTACTCATATAAGTCACAACCTCCACTGACGATGAATAATCAGTTCTATTGTCTAAACTCCAAATCTCCTAAACTCCTAAACTCCAAAAAGTTGAGCAGATTCGAAACTTAAGTAAAATTTTTATGGCAAAAAAAGATCCTACAGATTTGACGGTGGAGAAAAAACTGGAGACTCTCTACCAGTTGCAGACCACCCTGTCGCAGATTGACGAGAAAAGAGCGCTGAGGGGCGAGCTTCCCCTTGAGGTGCAGGACCTGGAAGATGAAATCGCCGGCCTCGCCACACGCATTGAGAAAATCGAAGCCGAAATCGCTGAGTTCCGTGCAGCCATCACCCAGAAGAAGGGCGATATCGCTGATGCCGAGAACATCGTGGCAAGATACAAGGAACAGCTCAACGATGCCCGCAACAACCGTGAGTATGACATGCTGAGCAAGGAAATCGTTTTCCAGGAATTGGAAATCGAACTCTGCAACAAGAAAATCAAGGAGGCTCTTGTGAAAATCGAGGAGCGTGAGGGCTCACTCCAGCAGAACAAGGAACTCATGGAGGACCGCATGCAGGTGCTTGAGGAAAAACGCGGTGAACTGGATGCCATCATGCAGGAAACACGTGAGGAGGAGGACAAACTCAAGGAGAAGGCCAAGTCTCTTGAGGAGAAGATAGAGGAAAGACTCCTGACCAGCTTCAAACGCATCCGCAAGAATGCCCGCAACGGACTCGGCGTGGTGTATGTGCAGCGTGATGCCTGTGGCGGATGCTTCAACAAAATCCCGCCACAGCGACAGTTGGATATCAAGATGCACAAGAAAATCATCGTCTGTGAGTATTGCGGACGTATCCTCATCGACCCGGAACTGGCTGGCTACAAGCCTGTCGCAACAGAGGAAAAACCCAAAAAGCGTGCTTCAAGCAGACGCAAGAAGGCGGAGGACGCAGAAGGTTAAAACTTTGCAACCCTTTTGAAGGAAAAATGTTATCGGGCGGAGCTGGCATGATGCTGGCTCCGCCGTTTGATTGTTACAGGTTGTTCTTAAAAACGCAAAAAAAACTTAATCTCTTGGTCGGGTAAGTTTTTCTTGCTATTTTTGTATGGATTTTCTAAAAAGGGGCAAATCTAAGAAAACACAATATGTCTAACTAAAACAAATTTGCTTATGAAAGACCTTAAAATGTACATCAACGGACAGTTTGTGGAAAGCAAGTCCGGCAAATGGATCAATGTGCTCAATCCCTCTACCGAGGAAGTCATCAGCCGTCAGCCCGAGGGCACCGTCGAGGAAGTAGACGAGGCTCTCGACGCAGCCAAGGCTGCCCAGAAAGCATGGGCAAAGACCCCGGCAATCGAGAGGGCCAAATATCTCAACAAGATGGCTGACGGTATCCGCAAGCGCCGTGATGAGTTCGTCGACATCATCATGCGTGAGCAAGGAAAGACCCGCACCTGGGCTTCCGTGGAGGTGGATGTCACAGCAGACTATTTCGACTATATGGCTACCTTCGCTCGCCACATTGAGGGCGAGATTATCCCAAGCGACCGCAGGGGTGAGACCATCATGCTCTTCAAGGAGCCTATCGGCGTAGTGGCTGGCATCCTGCCATGGAACTTCCCGTTCTTCCTCATCGCACGCAAGGCGGGAGCAGCGCTCATCACAGGTTGCTCCATCGTCATCAAACCGTCTCAGCTCACTCCGGAGAACTGCTGCGAGTTTGCAAAAGTGGTGGATGAGACCGGTCTGCCCGCTGGCTTGTTCAATGTCATCACAGGCAAGGGTTCTGTGGTGGGCAACGCACTAGCAGCAAGTCCCAAGATCGGCATCGTCAGCGTGACGGGCAGTGTAGGCGCCGGTGAGAGCATCATGAAGGCTGCCGCCGATAACATCACCAAGGTGTCACTCGAATTGGGCGGAAAGGCTCCGGCTATCGTATTCCCCGATGCAGACCTTGAGGCTGCCGCACAGTGGGTAGTGGATTCACGAATCGGCAACAACGGACAGATCTGCAACAACGCTGAGCGTGTGTATGTGCACAAGGATATCAAGAAAGAGTTCACCGACTTGCTCGTCAAGAAGATGGAGGCTGTAAAAGTGGGTGACCCGTGCAAGGATGACAACGTGGACATGGGACCGCTTGTGGAGCAGCGTGCGCTGGAGAGCGTGGAGGCCAAGGTGGCCAACGCCATCAAGCAGGGTGCCAAGGTGCTCTGCGGTGGAAAGAGAGTAGGCGAGAAAGGATACTTCTATGCCGCTACCGTGTTGGACAATGTCACACAGGACTTCGACATCGTGCATGAGGAGACATTCGGTCCGGTGCTGCCCATCGTGGAGTTCGAGGATATCGACCAGGTCATCGCATGGGCCAACGACGTGGAGTATGGTCTCGCATCGTCTGTCTTCACCAGCAGCATCGACATTGCCGCCAAGGTGAGCCGCGAACTGGAGTTCGGTGAGGTCTATATCAACCGTGAGCATTTCGAGGCCATGCAGGGATTCCATGCAGGCATGAAGAAGAGCGGCATCGGTGGAGCCGACGGCAAGCATGGCGTGGAGGAGTACCTCGTCACAAAGGTGGTCTACATGGACACCCACTACGAGTAATCTCTTTGTGTTATCAGATAAAGAAAGGGTGGGGTCGATGATTCGAACCCCACCTTTCTTTATCAAAGCGGATGAGATGCTTTGCATCCCCTGCTTTCCTTTTCCCTCAATCTTCAATCCTCAATTTTCAATCTTCAATTATCAATTTTCAATTTTCAATCTTCAAAGTCCCCTTGCTTTGAATATTTTCTCCTTAGCTAAGTTGATCTCTTGCAATTTCTTCTCTGCTGCACGGCGGACATCCTCGCCCAGTTTGGCCACTCGGTCGGGGTGGTGGGCGAGAGCTAACTTCCGATAGGCTTTCTTTACCTCCTCATCGCTGGCATCAGGTGAGACACCCAGCACTTTGTAGGCATCCTCTAAAGACCCGCCAGAATTGCTGCCGCTGTCAAGGTGGAGCATCGACTCCACGTCGCTCGCCTGAAGACCCATGTATTGAGCCACCTCATAAAGGGCGTTCAATTCATTGGTGGGCAGGTTGCCGTCGGCCTTCGCAATCTCCACCAAGAAGGCCAATAGCTGAAGGCGCTCGCTGTAGCTGAGGTTGGCTGCAATCTGGGCACACACCTGACGGATCTTGTTGCGGTACATATAAGGGTTGGAACTGTTCTGCTCCTCAAAGAGCCGCATGAGGATCTCATTGCCTTGCTGGGCGGCACTGTCTCCGAAGTTGTTGCGCAGGAATGCGCGCACATACTCCATCTCGGAGTGCATCACCTTGCCGTCGGACTTGATGATGTAGGAGGCAAGCACCAGCATGGAGAACATGAAACTGTTGCGCTGTCCCTGCTTCCGAGCTGACGAGGTGCTGTAACCGTCATTCTCCGTTTGCCCTTCATCCACGAAGCTGTCGATGATATTTCCGATAAAGTAACCGGCGAATGCTCCCAGTGGGCCTCCGGTCATGAAACCCAGCACACCGCCTATCCATTTGAAAAATCCCATATTTATGTATGTTTATTATGTCAAATATTTTCGTATCTTGGTATCTCTGTCAAAAATAAATATTTTTGATGCTCATAATCCATCTTGCAGCAATAATGCTCCAGTCCGTTGCTCACCACCAGGTAGTCCACATGCAGCAGCATGTTGTAAACTGATATCTGGTCAAACACCTTCTGCGATAGGGTGATGGTGGGGGCCTTGTATTCGATGATCATCAAAGGCTGGGCCTGAAGACCATAAAGCACACTGTCGCAGCGCAGCTTTTTCTGCCCCACGGTCAGCTCCACCTCATTGGCAAGGAGAGAGGCCGGATAGCCGCGATGCCCTGTCAGGTAGTGGATGAAATGCTGCCTCACCCATTCCTCTGGGGTCAGCGCCACATAGCGTCGGCGAAGATCATCGAAAATCCTCGGCTTCCCACTGTGGTTGCTGATTTTTATTGGGTAAGAGGGCAGGTTGATTGGAAACATGATATAAAACTCCGCTTTTTATTTTGCATTTCTCTCGATTTGCCGTATCTTTGATTTTCAGCGAAGATGGGCTGTACCTCGGAAACAAAAATGAATGAATTCATTTTGTGTTTCTCTCGGTTTGCACTATCTTTGCAGTATCTTTGCTGTCACGCAAAGTTAGTGCAAAACTGGTGTTTCTCAAAACGAAAAGAGAAGTTTTTGAGAAGACAGCGGTGAAATGATTTCTTTGAATACCGAAAACCAACAAAATGGCTGCCAAACAGACTGTAGACACCATCATGAGCGACCTTAAGGCGCGCAGGTTCAAACCCATATACATCCTTATGGGGGAGGAACCTTATTATATAGACAAAATCTCAGATTATATAGAGAACAATGTCATGCCGCCGGAGGAGCGTGATTTCAACCAAACCGTCGTCTATGGCGTGGACACCTCTGCCGCACAGGTGGTGGACATGGCCTGGCGTTTTCCCATGATGTCGGAGTATCAGGTTGTCATTGTCAAGGAAGCGCAGAACATCAAGAACTGGGACAGGCTTGACAACTATCTTGAGAAACCGCTCAATACCACCATCCTCGTGCTCTGCTATAAGCATGGCACAATGGATGCGCGGAAGAAATACATGACCAAGGCTGCTGCAGTGGGGGTGGTGTTCAAAAGCGAGAAGCTGAGAGAGAACGCTGTCCCCGCCTTCATCGACGATTATGTCAAGTCGTGCAAGGCTACCATCGACCCCAAGGCCAAGGCCATGATTGCTGACTTCATCGGAGCCGACCTCTCACGCATCACCTCTGAAATCGACAAGGTGCTGGTCTCCATGCCGGATGGGGACAGGAAGGTGACACCAGAGGTGGTGGAGAAGAAAATAGGCATCAGCAAGGACTACAATATGTTTGAGCTGCGCGACGCACTCATCAACAAAGATGTGCTGAAAGCAAACAGAATAGTGAAATATCTTGACAGCAATCCCAAGTCGGCTTCTCTCTACGCTTTCCTGCCCGGACTGTTCTCCTTTTTCCAGAACCTGATGGTGGCTCATTACAGCGACCGGACGGATAGGGGAGTGATGCTCGCGTTGGGCTTCAAGTCGGAATGGGCCGTGAAAGACTATATGAAGGCGTTGCGGGTGTTCAGCGCAGGCAAGACAATGAAGATCATCCAGCAAATCAGGGAAACTGACGCTAAAAGCAAAGGTATAGACAACCCAAATACGTCGCCAGGAGACCTTCTGAAGCAACTTGTTTACTTCATTTTGCACTGATTTTTGTCTTTTTGGCCACAAAAAGGGCTCCGGAGCAACCTAAAACGCACCTTTTCCATGGTGCGTTTTTTGATGCCTAAATCACAAGAAGACAAACTTTTTGCCCCTTTTTCACCGCTTCAAAACTCGGATTTTTGATGAAAACACGCATCCCCGTGAGTAAAAACTGGAAAATGCCGATTTTTGGGATTTTTCAAAGACAGCTTCCTGGAAGTTAAGATTTTTTAGCGTTTACAAATCGAAATAGTTGAAATGAATTTTGGTTTGTGAAAGAGTGAAACAAACAACCTTAACATATTTACAATTCTAGAAATCTTGAATATTTAGCGTTTACAAACACAAATGAATAATTATACAATGATGCAAATTAATGTTAACTACCATAAACCCAGTGTTTTATTATATATTATTAAAGGTGATTTTAATGTAATAGTGAAGAAATGGAGAAAAAGGCAGGCTGTTTTTAGGTAATTTTGGTGGTTTTACATTTATAAGCATCTGAAACCCAATAAAATGAATAAATTGGTTATAGTATTGATAGAATTCAATTTCGAGTTGTAAATTGAAGAGTATTTATAGTTGTAAATATCTTTAGATTTACAAATTAAAACGACT